>JAYUYB010000698.1:0-2969 GCA_043752655.1 Chloroflexota bacterium | reverse complement strand
CTGCCTTGATCCGCCGAGGCGCGGGCGAGCTGCTGGAGTCGCTCACGCTCTTCGACGTGTACAGCGGGCCGCAGGTGGGCGACGGCAAGCGCAGCCTCACCTACCACCTGAGCTTCCGCGCCGCAGACCGCACGCTCAGCGACGAGACGCTCGCCAAGCTGCGCAAGAAGATTGTCGGCGGGCTGGAGCGGGAGCTTGGGGCGAGCATCCGGGCGTGATGCGGGCGCTGCCGCCCCGCACCCCGGCTGCCCGTTGCGCACGGGGCTCGCGGGCGGGCGCTGCCGCCCCGCACCCCGGCCCAGAAGGGACCGACGGCGGTCCCCTCTGGACTCCCCTGCGTGAGGGGCGCTGCTCTCTCACCCCCCCAAAGCGGATGGCCGCCAGCAACCGGGCGCGTGTCGCGGCATGCCTCGGACCGCCAGCGAGCGTGGACGATTGCGGAGGCGGCTGCGCGCCTGAGGCCCGATTTCGCGGTGGTTCGCGGTAGTTCGCGCCGTTCGCGGTCCAGACGTTTCGCGCCTAACCCGCTGCCCCACCCCCCACAAACGCCGCCAGCTCCATGCGCGGAAACAGCTCCAGGGCGCCGCCCTCGGTGCAGTTCACAATCGCGCCGCCCGCCGCTCGGAAGACTTCGTCGGCCATGGCGTAGGCGGCCTCGCTATCGGCCAGGTTTGGCAGCTCCCAGCGCTGCCCCGCGAAGTAGCGCGGGTCGAAGTGGTCGCTGTCGCGCTGGCCGCCCTCCACAATCTTGCCCGCCGGCCCGCGTGTGCCAAAGCTGTGATCGCAGCCGATCAGCGCCAGCTCGCGGAAGCCCAGGTGGAAGGCCAGCTGCATGGCTACGAACGTCACTGTGGCGCCCTGATGCACGCTGATCGAGACGTCGCGCGCGAACTTGCGCTGGTCCGACGAGTGCAGAAAGATCACCCCGCGCCGGGGGCGCACAACCCCAAGCGCGCCGCCATCCAGGAAGAGCGGGATGCGCGTGGCGTTGAAGAAGGCGGCGTTCTGCTCTAGCACCAGCGGGTTCACGGCGACGATGCAGGAGGGCCGAAACGGCGAGCGCTCGAAGAGCAGGTTGATCTTGTTCAGCCCAAAGCTGTAGACGCCGTGGAGCAGCCCAAGCCTGCTGCGCACCAGGCTCGGGCCGTTGCAGACGATCACGGCGCGGCCGGCGTAGCGCCCGCGCATGGCGCGCAGGGCGCGGCGCGAGCGCATGGCCTCGGGCCGCAGATCCCAGGCCAACCGGTTCAGCAGCTCGTAGGCCGCGTGGCGGTAGGGGTTGATCGTCCCGGCGCGAGCTAGGGCCGGCTCGGCGGCGCCGAGCACGCGGTCGCGGTAGCGGCGCAGCATATTACTCCGTGCTCAGGCGGGCTGTGGCGCCGCCATCGACTACCAACTCCTGGCCGGTGATAAACGAGGAGAGCGTCTCGTCGGCGAGAAACAGGATGGCCCGCCCGATCTCGCGCGGGTGGCCGATCCGCCCCATCACCGTGCGCGCGGCGAGGGCGCCCATCAGCTCCTCCAGGTTGGCGCCCGCAACGTGGCCCCGCATCAGGCCCGCGTGCAGCATCGGTGTGTCTACCGCACCCGGCAGCACCGCATTCACGCGGATGCGCTCGCGGGCGAGCTCGATCGCCACGGCCCGCGTGAGCGCGGAGAGCGCGCCCTTGCTCGCCGCGTAGGCCGCGATGTTGGCCGAGGTGGCCACCGCATGCACCGAGCTCACGTTGACGATCGCGCCGCCCTGGGCCCGCAGCAGCGGGTAGGCGTGGCGGATCGCAAGGTAGACCGAGCGCAGGTTCGAGCCCATCACCGTGTCCCACTCCTCCGGGGTGGTCTCCACCAGCGGCTTGGCCACCTGCACGCCGGCGTTGTTCACCAGGGCGTCCAGGCGGCCCTCCTCGGACGTCACCTCGGCGAAGATCGCCTGCGAGGCGGCGATGTCGGCGATGTCGGCGCGGATATAGCGCGCCACGCCCTCTGGCGCCGCATCGGCCCCGCGATCCACGCCCACGACGCGCCAGCCCGCCTCCGCAAACACCTGGGCCGTGGCGCGCCCGATCCCGCCCGCCACCCCGGTGATCAGCACAACACGCTCCATAGGGGTCGTTCCTTATCGCTTAGCGCCGGGCGTTTTATCCACAGATGCCACAGATTTCCGGCCCCACCCGTACGCTCGGCTATCGGCTATCGGCTACTGCACATTATCGCCGCTCGATGAGCGCCAGCAGCGACGCGCCGGGCTGGTAGGGCTTGGGCGCACCAGCCGGCGGGTAGAAGCGGTAGACCACATCGGGCGACTCTACCAGGGTCCGCCTGTCGAGCAGCTGCGCCAGCCCTGGCGCCCGAGCGGCCACTCGCACCCCCGAGAGCTCGAAGATGCGCAGCCAGCTATGCACACTGTTGAGCAGACGGAGGGGCCGCCCGCTGACCCGTGAGGCGGCGTAGAGCGCCGCGCCCGCCAGATGGACGCGCGGCGAAGGCGAGATGTCGATACTGTGCAGCTCCAGGCCGCCGGGCCGAAGGCAGCGGTGCATGTCGCGCATCACATCCACGATCGCCGCTTTGGGGAT
Source organism: Chloroflexota bacterium (assembly GCA_043752655.1). Taxonomy (GTDB): domain Bacteria; phylum Chloroflexota; class Chloroflexia; order Chloroflexales; family Chloroflexaceae; genus OHK40. The sequence continues at coordinate 396 of JAYUYB010000698.1, read as the reverse complement.
GTGCTCCAGGGTAGAGACGCTAAACACCCGGTCGAAGCTCGCCGATGGGTAGGCAGGCGAGTAGCGGCCAAAGGGCTCGAAGACGTAGCGCACAGCGGGGAAGCGCGCCGGTAGCTCGCGCGGATTGCCCCAGCGCGCCCAGAGCGGCTCGCCCTCGGCGGCCCCGAAGTCGTCGCCGACCCAGGGCTCCAAACCATACTTCTGGCCCAGGTAGAGCGGCAGGGTGCTGTAGGCGCCGCCCACCTCGATCACGCGCTGGCCGGGGGCGAAGCGGCCCGCCGCCTCGATCCAGGGGCGGTTATGCGCCTTGATGCCCCACTGGTCGTCGCTGTAGCCGGGGAAGGGCGGCAGCGTGAAGCCGGCGGCCTTGTAGCGAAACAGCTGGTCGACTGTGGC
>JAYUYB010000697.1:0-7408 GCA_043752655.1 Chloroflexota bacterium | reverse complement strand
TCAGCATTGGCGTGAGCAACACGGGCTCGGGGAGCCTGAGCTGGAGCGCCAGCAGTGACGCGGCCTGGCTGCGCGTGGAGACGCCGAGCGGCCAGGGCTACAGCAGCGAGCTGCGGCTCCTGGTGAGCCCCGCCGGCCTCGCGCCCGGCAGCTACAGGGCGAGCGTGCGGCTGGCGGGCAGCGCTGGCACGCGTGACATCCCGGTGCGCCTGGTGGTAGACCCGAACCTGCCTCGGCTTTACCTGCCGGTGATGGGGCAGGCGCGGTGAGGAGGAGGCTCGCAGCATGCCGCGACCGCGCCCTAGGTATACTAGGCCCATTAGCAAACGCCGACGTACGCTGCTGCTGGCGGGAATGCTGGTCGCTATGCTGCTTGGGGTGATCGGCCTTGGCTTTTTGCTGGCCGCGCTGCTGCGCGCGGGCCTCGACCGCGGCGTGCCGCTGCTCACCACGCTCTGCCTTAGCGGGGTCATGTTCACCGCCCTCTGCGTGGCGGTTGTGCTTCTCCGGCTGGCCGCACGCACTGTTGGTGAGGGCAGCACGGCCCAGCGCACCATCACGATCGGCGGGTTCGCCATCCTGATGAGCTGCGCACCACTGCTGATGATCCTGGTAGTGTATCTGCTCGCAAGGGGCGATGCGCCGTAAGAGGAGCCCACAAGATGCGTCAGAATCAACCGGATATGCAGGCCTGGCAGCTGGTGCTCGCGAGCGTTGGCTGGGCTGTGCTCACGCTGCTGCTCCTGGCGCTGCTGGGCATTGGCCTGCCTGTGCTGCTGGCCGCCAGCCTGAGCGGCGCCTTTCCCCGCGCCGCCTTCTTGATCGCCACCGTGGTGAGCGTGCTGCTCACCGCAGGCACTGCGACCCTGCTGGGCCGCGAGACCCAGCGCCGCGCCGCCGACCAGCCACGGCTGCGCCGGGCGCTTATGGGCGGCTTCGGCTTTGCGCTGCTGCTTGCCGTGCCCGTGCTGCTGCTCTGGTTTGGCTATTGGCTGATTGTGGGGAGCAGCTGACGCCGGGGGCTGCACGGGCGGCAGCCCCCGCCTAAGCTCTAGTGTTATAATTGTGCCATGCACTTAGCCCCAGCCAGCCCGCCCGGCGCGGCGAGCGCCACCACCCACGTCGCCATCGTTGCGCGCCGCCACGAGCGCCTCGAACTCGCCTACCTCCAGGCAGGCGAGCGCGGCCCCGTCGTGCTGCTGCTGCACGGCTGGGGCGCCTTCAAGGAGCTCTGGTGGAGCACGCTGCGCCGCCTCGGCCGCGACCACCGCTGCTTCGCGCTCGACCTCCCCGGCCACGGTCGCTCGCTGATCGGCCGCGCCGACAGCATCGACGGCCTGGTGGACGCTGTGCTCGCCTTCTGCGACGAGCTTGGCCTCGCTGAGATCGCGCTTGTCGGCCACTCGCTGGGCGGCAGCGTCGCCTGCGAGCTGGCCCTGCGCCGCCCCGCGCTGGTGCGCCGCCTGATCCTGGTGGACGCCGCTGTGGACGCCCATCTTATGCCGAGCTTCGCCCGCACTTACTTGCTGCCGCGCTATGGCTGGAGCCTCTTCCGCCTTATGCTGCTCGGCGCCCGCGTCTCCAGCCCCATCGGCGCCCAGGTGCCCCACGAGCATGGCGGCGGCTGGCTGCTGCCCTGGCTGCGTCGCGGCAGCTACATCGCCGTCTCCGAGCCCGAGGCGCTTTACCGGCTCTATCGCTCGCTCTTCGCCACCAAGGCGGGCGAGACGCTGCGGCAGATCACGGCCTCCACGCTCGTGCTGTCCGGCCAGTTCGACAGCGTCGTGCCCCCGGCCCACTCGCGGCGCGTCGCCCGCACCATCCCGAACGCCCGCTACGCCGAGATCGCGGGCGCCCTGCATAACCCCATGGACGAGCGCCCCCACGGCTTCGAGCAGGCTGTGCGCGCCTTTTTGGCCGAGGGGTAGCGCGGAATGCAAAATCCAGAATCCAGAATCCAAAAAGAGGACTAACGGCGATGGATCTGAGCGCGTATCGCAGGGAGATCCATGTGGCCGGGACGGCGCCGGTGCGCCTGAGTGTGGTAGACGTGGGGCCGCTGAGCGGGCCGGGGCGCGGCACCGTGCTCTGCATCCACGGCTGCGCCGGCCACCTGGAGCAGTGGGAGCACCAGATCGAGCATCTGGCCCAGGAGTATCGCGTGATCGCGCCGGACCTGCGCGGCCACGGCCACTCGCAGGTGGTCAGCTCCGCCTACTCGCTAGAGGAGTTTCTCTGGGACATCACCCAGCTGCTCACGCAGCTCGCCGTGGCCGAGCCTTTCATCCTCATGGCGCATAGCTTCGGCGGGCCGATCGCGATCACCTTCGCCGCCACCCAGCCCCAGCGTGTAAGCCGCCTGGTGCTCGTGGCCACCGGCCCCAGAATGCACCTCAACCCGCTGCACGAGTTTGTGGTAAAGCTGCCCATCCCGCTGGGCGCCCTGGAGGGCCTGCGCCCCCTGCTGATGCCCAAAAGCTATGCGCCTGTCAGCGTGATCCAGAAGGTGCTCGCCGGCACGCTCTTCCGCTGGGATGGCACCAAGGTGCTGCCACTGGTGCCCACCCCCACGCTGATCATCGCCGGCCAGTGGGATTTTATCGCCCCAGTGGCCCAGGCCGAGGAGACCCAGCGGCTGATGCCGGACGCGCGCCTGGAGGTGGTAAAGTACACGCGCCACCTGCCCCACCTGGAGCGCCCCGACGCTGTGAACCGCCTGATCGACCGCTTCCTGGAAGGCCCGCGCAGCTGGAGAGAACAGGGGCGCGAAGATCTGGCCCACCGGTTGCCTGGCGGCTGAAGCCGCAGGCCGCCAGGCAGCGGTGCGGACGCGGCCTCAGGCAGCCCGCGCAGGCGGGCTTCGGCCCCCCCCTCGCCGCGGCTTCAGCCGCCAGGCAGCGGGAGCGCCACCGCATCGCCCCGAAACCATACGCCGCACCCCTTGACCGAAAGCCGATTGGACGCTACCCTGTCCTCAGCATTGGCCTCTCGCTTCCGGCTCATCGGCAGAGGCCCTGTACCCTGTACCCTGTACCCTGTACCCTATGAACAAGCCCTGGCTAGCCCACTACGACGAGGGCGTGCCCCACACGCTCGCGCTCACGCCCGCGCCGCTCCCGGCGCTGCTCGAAGCGGCTGCGGCCGACTTTCCCGCCACGCCCGCGATCTCGTTCTACAGCCGCACGCTCACGTATGGCGACCTGCACCGCGAGGCGCTGCGCTTTGCCCGTGGCCTGCGCAAGGCTGGCGTAGAGCCCGGCGAGCGCGTGCTGCTGCTGCTGCCCAACGTGCCCCAGGCTGTGATCTGCTACTACGGCGCGCTGCTGGCCGGGGCCGTGGTGGTGCTCACCAACCCGCTCTTCGACGCCGAGGCCCTCACCTATGAGCTGAGCGACTCTGGCGCGAGCACGGTGGTGGCCCTCAGCATGTTCTACGCGCTGGTGGAGCAGGCCCGCGCCGCCGCCGGTACCCAGCGCGTGATCTACACCAACCTCAAGGAGTATTTGCCCGGCGCGCAGAAGACGCTCTTCACGCTGCTGCGCCAGGAGCAGGAGGGCCACCGCGTGCCCGACGAGATCGCCCGCAACGCGCTCTGGCTCCAGCGGGTGCTCAACGATGGCGCCACGGGCGAGCTGCCCGCCCTCGACCCCGCCGCCGACGCGGTGATCCTCTACACTTCCGGCACCACCGGCCAGGCTAAGGGCGTGCTCCATAGCCACGCCAGCCTGCACGCCAATGCGCTCCAGTGCTGCGCGTGGTTTGCAGGGGCCAAGCGCGGCGAGGAGCGGGTGCTCTGCGCCATCCCCTTCTCGCACTCGTATGGCATGACGGCCTGCATGAACTTCAGTGTGGCCCTGGCCGCAACGATGGTGCTGCTGCCCACCTTCGAGACCCAGCATGTGCTCAACACGATCAAGCGCGAGCGCCCCACGTTCTTCCCAGGCGTGCCGCCCATGTACGCCGCCCTCGCCGAGGTGCGCGACGTGCGCAAATACGGGCTCTCCTCGCTCAAGGGCTGCCTGTGCGGCGCCGCGCCCCTGCCTGTGGAGGTGCAGGAGGGCTTCGAGCGGATCAGCCGCGCGCGGCTTGTGGAGGGCTACGGGCTTACCGAGGCCGGCCCCGCCACGCACGCCAACCCGATCTGGGGCAAGCGCCGCTCGGGCACGATCGGCCTGCCCCTGCCCGACACCGACGCGAAAATCGTGGACATGCAGAGTGGCGCTGATCTCCCGCCCGGCGAGGTGGGCGAGCTGCTTGTGCGCGGCCCCCAGCTGATGCGCGGCTACTGGGGTCGCCCCGCCGAGAGCGCTGAGGTGCTGACGCCCGACGGCTGGCTGCGCACCGGAGATGTGGCCCGCATGACTGCCGATGGCTACTTCCAGGTGATCGAGCGCAAGAAAGAGATGATCATCGCCGGCCCCTATAACATCTACCCGCGCGATGTGGAGGAGCTGCTCTACGAGCACCCCAAGGTGATCGATGCCGCCGTGGTAGGCGTGCCTGGCGAGAACGGCACCAGCGAGATCCACGCCTTTGTGGTGCTGCGCCCGGGCGAGCGCGTGAGCGAGGCCGAGGTGCTGGCCTTCCTGCGCGATAGGCTCCACGTGCCCGTGGCGCCCAGCAAGGTGGAGTTTCGCCTGGCCCTGCCCCGCAGCCCTATCGGTAAGCTGCTGCGGCGCAAGCTGCTAGAAGAATAGCCGATAGCCGATAGCCGGTGCCGCGCTTCTGGCGGCGTGCAATCTGCAATCTGTAATCTTGTCTTAGGGCGCTACCACCTCGACGACGCCGTTCATGCCGGTGTGCAGGGTGCAGGTGTAGGGGTAGACGCCTGGCTCCGCAAAGGTGTGAGCAAAGCTGCCCTCGGCAAGCACCGCCGAGCCCCAGCCCTCGCCGATAACGTTGTGCGGCACAAGCTCTCCGGTGCCGCTGGCGCCACGGTCGTTGAAGCTCCAGGTAACAGTGGTGCCGACCGGCACGCGCACGACGGAAGGCGCGTAGAGGTGGTTCTGGAAGCTGTCACCAAGAACGTCGATGCTGCTCACACCCACTGCGGCGGGCTGGCCAGCAGGGTTGGCGATGATCCGCCTGCCAGGCGGGAACGTGAGCAGAAAGATCGCTGCCAGGGCGAGCAGGCCGACAGCGCTAATGATGAGCGGGCGGCGCCAAGAGTTGCGGCGCGCGGTGAAGGTAGCGGTGGACATAGCAGTGATTCTCCCTTGCGCAAATATTTATATCACTGATATAAATATTGCACACAAGTTAATCAATGTCAAGCCCCTTCACTAATCAAGCCTCTAGCAGCTGGCGCGCAGCCGCAATCACCTCGCCCACGCTGATCGCGGCCATGCACTCGGGGCCGCTGGTGCCGCGCGGGCAGCTGTCGAACACGCCGCAGGGGCTACAGAACAGCCCGGCGCGCAGCACCCGGTGGCGCTGCGGGTCGCCCCAGGGTCCAAAGCGGGCCTGATCGCTCGGGCCAAAGAGGTGAACGCTGGGCGCGCCCTGGCTGACAGCCAGATGGAGCGGGCCGCTGTCCACGCCGAGCACCAGGGCGGCGCGACTAAGCAGCGCGGCCAGCTGGCCCACGCTCGTCTGCCCGGCGAGCGTAAGCGCGGGGCTCTGCATCAGGGCGGCCACTTGGGCCACAAGGGGCGCCTCGCTGGGGCCGCCGGTTAGCAGCAGGCGCGCGCCCGGCGTGGCGGCGAGCGCGTCGGCCACGCTGGCCCAGCGCTCTGGCAGCCAGTGCTTGGCGGAGCCCCCGGTGCCGGGGTGGATCACCACGAGGCGCTCGCCGGGGCCAAGCTGAGACGCAAGCCACTCGTCTGCCCAGGCGTGCTCGGCGAGTGAAGGATAGAAGGCTGAGTGCTGAGTGTTGAGTGCTGAGTGCTGAGTGCTGAGTGCCGCCACCACAGCCAGTGCTTGCCGGGTGACATGCTCGTGGGGGTTGTAGGGCAGCGCCGTGGTGAGCAGCGGGGCGCAAAGCGGATGGGCGTGGCCGATGCGGCGGGGGATGCCGGCGAGGGCGGCGAGCGCCGCGCCCCACCAGTGGTCGTCGCGCAGCAGCAGGGCCGCGTCGTAGCGCCCACGGCGCAGCAGCAGGGCGTACTTGATCAGTAGCAGGTAGGGGCGCAGCAGGGCAGCGAGACGGTGGACGATGGACGGTGGGCGGTGGCCAGGCGGCGTGCGCTCGAAGCCGGGGAAAGGGAGGTCGATCAGCGCGTCGAGGCTCGGGTTGCCCTGCCACATGCGGCCCGACCAGGGGCCAACCAGGGCGGTGATGCGGGCCTTGGGGTGGCTCTGGCGCAGGGCGGCGAGCGCCGGAGTGGACAGCAGCAGATCGCCGAGGTGGTCGGGCTTGATCAGCAGGATGCGCTCAAGCTGGCCGGTATCGCGCCGAGCAAATGGCTGGAGGATGCGGGCGAGGAGCTGGAGGAGCAGGAGCTTCATTCCAGTCCCTCGTGGGCGCCCACAAGGGGCGCCCTTACGTCACCAGATTGGGTTAGAACAGCATCGCCCCGCTCTCACGTGCGAGCTGGCGGAGGCGCTCGGCGATCGGCTTGTTGGCGCGCTTCTCCTCCTGCTCGGCCAGCGCGTTGAGCTGCTTCACCAGATCGCTGTTGATCTTCGCGAAGTTCTTGCGCAGCAGGCTCGTGGCCTCTTTGGGCGTCTCTGCCATAAGCAGCTCGTTGATGAAGCGCTCCTCTGGCGAGAGCCGATCCTGGATAATCGCAACAGCCTGCTCGGCGAGCCGCTCCATCAGGGCCACCAGATCGTCGCGTCCAGCCCGGCTCGCGGCCCCAGCGTTGGCCGAGAGCACCATCATAAAGGCCTCGTCCACCCGCTCGGCCCGCTCCTGAAGCGCGGCCTCGGGGTCTGGCGCATCCAGCAGCTCGCCCAGCAGGGCGCTGCCGGACTCAAACATCGCCTGGGCCTGGCTATCCAGCGCCTCGACGATCTCCAGGATGCGGGCGCGGCGCACGGTGAGCTGCTCGGCCTCGGCGTCCTGCCCGGCGGCGGTGGCGGCGTCGATCCGGTCCGTCCAGAGCTGGAAGAAGCCGTAGTCGATCACGGGGCGCAGCTCGGCCACCGCCAGCTCCAGCTCCTCGTCCGGGGCGGCGAGCAGGCGCTCGAGCGCCGCAGCAACCTCGGCATCGTCGGGGGCATCAAGCCCATCCCCCAGCAGCGCGGCGAGGCGGCCCTGCACCTGGAGCAGCAGCTCGCGGGAGTCCTCCTGCTCGGGCGGGGTGGCCTCGATAAAGGCGGCGAGGGTGCCAAACAGCTCGGGGGTAAGCTCTGCCTGGCGCTGCTGGGCTAGCGCGTTGAACTGCTCCTCCTCGCCCACTACGGCGGCGAGCTCGCTGATCAGATCCACGTGGGCGCGCTGGCGCTCCAGGCTCTCGCGGCTGAT
>JAYUYB010000696.1:0-7418 GCA_043752655.1 Chloroflexota bacterium | reverse complement strand
ACAGCAGACGCCAGGGCTCAGAAGTACTCTGCAACAGGCGCCTCCGCATTATCCACAGATTTCACAGATTGCAGCTCAATAGACCGGTAATCGGTGTCATCTGTGGACAAAAATCGCTAGAACAGCCCCAGCTGCTCAGGCTCGTCGCGGGGCGGCAGCGGCGTGCAGCGCTGCTCCGCGCACCAGGCGAGATCGGGGCCGCGCCAGCGATGGCGGGCCATCCGCACGCGGCCCCGCTCGTCGAGCGCAACGCCCTCGGCGGAGAGCAGCTGGCCCTGGAGCAGCCCACGGGTGCTGATCGTGCCGTCGCGGCTCACCACGCGCTGCCACGGCACCTGGGCCTCGTGCGGCCCAAGCTCGCCCAGGGCATAGCCCACAGTGCGCGCATCGCAGCCGCCGCCAACGATGCTGGCAACATCGCCGTAGCTGCTCACCTCGCCGGCGGGAATCTGGCGCACCACCAGGTAGATCCGCTCGTAAAGCGCGGGCGTCGGCTGGCTCATGCTGTCCTCCAGATCAGCTCGGCGAGGGGCGCGCCGAAGTGGGCGGCCACCCCCGCAGCCTGGCGCTCCACCGCGCGCCGCACGTAGGCCGCCGGCGCCTTGAACGGCTCCACGGTGATGACCACGCCGCCGCCGCGCCAGTCGTAGCGCCAGACGCCCGCGATCCGCCCGGCTACCAGCAGGGTCGCCTCGATATGGCCGGCGGGCCGCCAGACTCGGCCATAGTGCTCTGGGTCCACCAGCCAGCCCTTCTCCTTCACGCCAAGCAGCAGCGGGTCGAAGCGGCCAAGCAGCCGTACCGGCCAGCCGTCGCGGGCGGGCGGGGCCACCGCCGGGTCGGGCAGCGTCTCGCGCAGGCCCACCAGCGGCAGGCCGTCGCCAAGCAGCGTTACAACCTCATCGCCCAGGGCGCGCAGCCAGCCCTTTGTCTCTGCCATTGTTCTGCCGCGCCAGTAGGCCAGATCTTGCATGGTGGCGGGGCCGTAGGCGGCGAGGTAGCGCCGGGCCAGCGCGATATTGGAGGCCTGGCGATCGGGCGGCGCCCAGGCGAGCTCGGGCAGCCAGCGCTCGCGGGCGGCTACGCGGGCCTCGCCCGCAAGCGGCTCGACGTGGCAGGCGAGCCCGCGCCGCACCAGCACCGCGAAGATGCCGCCCCAGCCCGAGAGATGCTCGTCGTCGAGGGGCAGGCCAGAGCTGCGCAGATCGCGGCGGCCCAGGCTCTCGCGCTCGCGCAGCAGCGCCGTCACCCCGGCCACCAGCGCCTCGTAGTCGGCCAGGTCGCCGCCGTCGCTGGCCGCCTTGCGCTCCCAATAGGTCGCCTGGCCCGCCAGGGCGCCAAAGAGCAGCGGCCAGTCGTCGCTGCGGTAGAGGTGCAGCGTGCCGCGCTGGCCCCAGAGCTTCACGAGGCTGCGCTCGGCGTAGAGCTTGCGGGCCAGCTCCGCCGCCGTAAAGCGCGGCGCGCGGTTCCAGAGCGCCAGCCCGGCGGCGGGCATGATCTGCGCCTGCACGCCCGCCAGCGTGGCGCACACAGCTTCGGCGCTCGCCAGCGGCGCCAGGAGCCCGCTGCGGATCAGGCGGTGCCAGCGCAGCTGGGCAGCCGTGAGCGTGAGCAACGTCATCGCAAGGCCTCCACAAGCAGGCGGGCAGCGGCGGTGCCGCGGCCAAAAGCAAGCATGATCGGCTGACTCGTGCCGGGATAGCTGGGCGTCGGGCCGAGGGCTGCGGCACCAGAGCCGAGAGCGGCCATGGCCTCGGACTGCGCGGCCGCGCTCGCATCGCCTGGCAGCAGCACAAGCGCAGGGCCGGAGCCAGGCAGAGGCGCGCCGCTGTAGCCGTAGGTGGGCTGGCCCCAGGTGAGGAAGCGCACCGTGTCCTCGTCGCGCAGCTTGTCGGGCAGGTAGACCCGCACCGCGCGCAGCTCGGGGTCGGCGCTGGCCAGGGGCGCCGCAGCCACGCGGCCCATCGCCGTCTCCACCAGGTCGAACTCGCCATACACGCGCGGCTCCACCCGCATCACGCCAAAGTAGAGCCATGCGTTAAACAGCAGGCTTGCGCCAAGCACCAGGGCAACGAGCGCACGGCGCTGCCCGTTGCCCACGGCGCCCAGCGCAGCGCTAAGCCCCAGTCCGGCCAGCATTGCGGCGGGGGCGAGGGTGCCGAGCGAGCGCATGGCGTGGGGCGCATTGCCGCTGAACACGCCGGGGATCATGTAGACGGCGCCGAGGGCCAGAACAGTGGCGGCGCCAGGGTTCCCTCGGGCCTGAGTACATGCTACGCCCAGGCCGAGAGCAAGCAGCAGGCCGGTCATCGGGTCGAACATAGGCGCCTCGGGCATGTGGTGGCGCCCGTTCGAGTCGCCCTCCACGTGAAACATCAGCAGGTAGCGCCCCAGGTTGCCGAGCACGAGGCCGGCGGGCGAGTGAACCTGCGGGTCGTTGTTGTCGAGCACAGAGACGCTGCCGACGCGCCGGTTGTAGCCGTCGATGTCGCCGAGAATATACGCTGCCAGTGGCGCCACTGTAAGCGCGCCGACCACGGCGGCCACCGCGAGCCCCGGCGCCGCACGCCGCCACGCCGCGGGCGAGCTCCCGAGCCGGATCACGGCAACAGCGCCGAGCGCCAGGGGCGCCACCCGCCCCGTGTGGTAGGCGTACACCGCCAGGCCCCCGAGCAGACCAGCCAATGCAAAATGCAACATGCAACATGCAAAATTTAACCTACCGTCCACCGTCCACCGTCCACCGTCTGCACCCTGCCGCTCACCGTCCACCGTCCACCGTCCACCATCAAGTGAGCGCCACAGCAGCCCCACGGCGGTGAGCACAAGCAGGTGGTCGAGGGTGGCAGGGAAAGCCCAGCGGCTCATGCTCAGGGCCCAGGATGCGCAGGCGAGCAGGGCGGCGGCGAGCAGGGCGGGGCGTCGTCCAAGCATGGGCGCGGCGGCCCAGTAGAGCGCCAGGGGTGTAAGCGCGCCCGCCACGGCGCTCACCAGCCGCACGCTCCAGGCGTGGGGGCCGAGCAGCGCCAGCACCGGCGCCATCAGGTAGAAGAGCAACGCCGGCAGATCGGCGCCCTCCACCACATAGATCGGCCTGTAGCTCGGGTCGCTCCAGATCCGTAGCGCCTGCAGCCCGTGGCGCGACTCATCCCGCCAGAGCCCCGCCGGCTGCCCGTCCAGATTCCAGAGCCGCAGAAACAGCGCGACCACCACCACCGCCCCCAGCACAAGCGGCACAGCAAGCGAGCGCCGCTTTACCCCGGCCTCTGCCTGTTGGCTGTTGCCTGTTGCATATTGCATTCCCGCTTGCATTCCCGCCCACACGCCCCCCGCCATTAACCCCATCCCCAGCGGCCACGGCAGCCCGGCGCGCATACCTATCACGGCGGCAAAGGCTATGGCGAGGCCAACCCAACCGAAGACGGGGCGAGCCGCAATCCTTGCGCGGACCGTGCCAAGGCTCGCGCCAAGCTGGGGCCATGCGGCGAGCAGCAGCAGCGGCAGCGTGGGCACCCAGGGCCAGCCGAGCGTGGGAAGCCAGTAGCCGGCTTCCGTCGGAAACGCCGCCGCCCAGCCCACCACGGCAGCCAGCAGCGCCCCGGCAGCAAGGGCCGCCCAGGCTGGTGCGCCGAGCCTGATCAGCAGGAGCCAGCCAAGCAGCGGCAGGGCAAGCAGGAACAGCGCGCGCACCAGAGGCAGCCCCTGCTCTACCCCTGTTGGCGCCACGCTCACGGCGCTGAGCGCAAACCCAAGCTCGCGCGGGTCGCCCTCCGGCACAAAGCCCGGCGTCTCCAGCAGCAATGCCGACTCGCCGGCGGGCCGTGTGGGCGCCACGATCTGGTAGCGCCGCCAGTCGCCGCCCACCACGAAGCGCCCGAGGGCCGTATCGCCTGCACGAGCTGTCACATCAGCCGGGGCGACGCCAGGCGGGCGCGGCGCGGCCAGCCGCAGCGTCACCAGGGCGGGGCGACCCTCGTAGCCATACAGGAACACGCCCGCCAGCGGCTCCGACCAGCGGTAGCTGTCGGTGGCGTTCTGCTCCACGCCGTAGAAACGCACCAGTGTGCGCGTGGCCGCCGGGTCGTCGGCGCGCAGCGCCACGCCGGGGCGCGCCACCGCCGCCCCCGCCAGCAGCAGGCCCAGGGTAAGCAGCAGCAGCGCAGGCGCGACAAGAAAAAGCGGCGCCGTCCTTCGGCTCGGCAACAGCGCACCAGAGCCGACGGCCACCGTGGTCGGTTTCATGCGCGCCATTATAGTGACAAGGTGACAAGGTGACAAGGTGAGCGTGAGACCGGAGACACGGAGCATCGCTCGCTGCGCTCGCTGGGGAGACACGGAGACAAGGAGCGCCTGACGGCATGCACGGGCTGTCTCCGTGTCTCCTTATCTCCCGGTCTCCGTGTCTCCTTGTCTCCCTGTCTCCCTGTCTGCCTGTCTCCTCGTCTCCCTGTCTCCTCGTCACGCCGCCGACGCCACCGCCTCGCGCAGGCCGCGCATCAGGCTTTCTGTCAGGTCGGTGAGGCTCTTGCGCCCAAACTGACGCACATAGTCCTCGGTGGCCACGAGCGGGCCAGGGTCGGCGCCGCCGTTGCGCTCGCGCAGGTACCAGCGATGATCCATAATCCAGCGGTATAGGTCGGCCTCGGTGCGCTTGGGAAAGGCGCGCAGCGCGTTGGTCTGCCGCAGCACCTCCACCACCGGCATGTAGACGCTGTCGTACCAGTCGGCCACCGCCTCCTCGCGCTCTGCCTCCTCCGCACACTCCAGGCTCATAAAGTAGCGGTGGGCGTTGATATGCGTTACCAGGGCGAGGTAGCCGCCGGGCTCGCTGAACTCGATGCGCTGCTGTGGGCGCAGGCTCGCCAGGCCGGTCCAGCCCAGAAAGTCGCTGTACTCCTCCTTCAGCAGCAGGTCGCGCATGCTAAGCGTCGGGGCGAGCGGCACATCCACCACCAGCTCGGTAACAACCGCGTCGATATCCAGCTGGCCCTGGACGCGAGCCACAGAGACCCGGTGGTGCCCATCTTTTACAAAGAAGATATCGCCGAGCTTGTAGAGCTCGATCGCGGGGAGCGCGACCGCCTCGTGGTGCGCGCGGTCCACGCTCATCCAGCGGTACTTGGTGGCGTCGTGGCGCGGGGCGAAGCGGCGGTCGAAGTCCGAGTAGCGGCCCTCGCTGCCCACAATATGGTCCAGCGGTACGGTCTGGTGGCCGAGATAGTGCTGCCCGCGCACATTCAGGCGGGCGCGCACCTCCTCCAGGCTCAGCAGCTCGTTCGAGCTGCGGTTCACAATCCCGAGCAGCTGCGCCAGGAAGGCCTTGCGCCGCGCGCGGTTAAAATCTTCACGTGTGATGTGGTTGATCCAGGACATGTGTCGCTGCTCCTGGCCACGTCGCACTTCGTTGTGGGAATGTCTGTCGCGCGTTGACCGGACAAGCCGTAGCGTGCTGCTCAAACTCTCTCAGGTGCAGACTAACACACACTCAGCTTGATTTCAAGAGCGACCGTTGCGCGATCAACCTTTTCTCACAAGCGCCTCAGCGGGATTGATCTTGAGCAGGCGATGGCCGGCGGTGTTGATCACGGTGGTGTCGCCATACACGCTCTCCACACCGCTATCGTAGCCATAGGAGAGGTGGATATGGCCGTGGATGAGATAGCGCGGGCGGAAGCGCTGCATCAGCCAGAGGAAGGCGCGGAAGCCGCGATGGGGGTAGTCGGGGCCGTTGTGAATGCCGAGCGGCGGCGCGTGGGTGATCAGCACATCCAGGTAGCGGCCATAGCGCGCGTTGTTAAACAGCATCCAAGGCACCAGGCGCCAGGCCCGCCGCATCATCTCGGGGTCGGTGTACATATGCTGCGCGTCGGGCTTGTAGCGCAGGCAGCCGCCGAGGCCGGCGATCGTGAGGCCGCGATGACGCACGCCGCGCCCCTCCAGGCTGATCGCCCCGCGCGCCTCCGTCACTTCCTGGCCGCCATGCTGAATCTCGGTGCCGTCGTGGTTGCCGTACACATAGAACACCGGCACGCTCAGCATCGTCACCACAAACTCAATGTAGTAGTAGGGCAGGTCGCCGCAGCAGAGCACAAAATCTACGCCCTGAAAGCGCTGCTTCACATTGAGGCTGTAGATCGCGGGGACAATCTCGTCGCTGATCGTGAGAATTTGCATCGGCGAGGGTGACAGTAGCGGGCGCGAATGGTTGCAGCTATTGTACCAGATACGCCGCCCCACGGCACGCGGCCCATAGTAGTTCAGCAATTCACAACTAGACACGCGCTGATTGATGTGTATGCTCAGAGCTGGGCTTAGTAGCTAGTAATATTTTGCCAAGAGGTTGTTCAATGGGTGCGTGGCTCGATTTCCTCCAGGTGGCGCTGGCGCTGCTGTTGGGCTGGCTTGGCTGGGTGTTACTTATGGTTACACACGCCACACAGCGGGCGGGCAAGTAACCCGATGGTCAAGCACGACCCGGCCGACGTGGTGAAGGTTGAGAAACTGCTGCGGCAGACCACGCCTTGCCTGGCGATCTGCGCCGGCAAGGACTGCGCCAGAGCCGGGGCCAAACATGTGATCCGCGCCGTGCATGCGGCGCTAGCAGAGAGCGATCTCGCCGACAGCGTTGCGGTGCGCCTCACCAAATGCCAGGATTATTGCGACGACGGCCCTGCGCTCACGCTGCTGCCCGGCGCGTATCCGTATGTTGAGCTCGACGCTGACTCCGCGCGCAAGCTGGTGATGGAGCATGTGCGCAACGGGCGCCCCGTGCTGGAGCAGCTGCACAAACACGCCCGGCGCAAGCTCAAGCGCCAGCTGGCCTGATCGCCCCTTTGTTGCAAACTCTTCGCTTATGTGGGAACTATATGCACGCCGAGCTTACGACGATTGTGTGCGCCACCCCCGGCCGGATGATCGGCCTCGCCCATGATGGCAGTCTGCGCCTGGTCTGGGGCGATGCCAGCATGCGCCTCCCCGTCTACGATCTGCCCCACCTCGCCGCCGTGCTAGACGCATGGGCAGCCGAGGAGGAGCCGCCAAGCCTGCGGCGCGGCTACTACAGGCTCTGTCACAGCCTCGACGGCGGGCTACAGCTCTGGCTGAACGGCGCTGGCTTGATGCTCAGCCGCGAGGATCTGCGCGTGCTCACCGCACTGGTAGAGGCGGCCAGCGCCGAGCTGTGTGCGCCGCTCTGCCGACAGCCGCACGCGCCCTTCGGCCCTGGCTACCGCCGCCTTGGCGTGGCGCACCCCGGCGCTAACCCCCAGAACTAGGTGGACGGTGGACGGTGGACGGTGGACGGACGACGGACGACGGATGACGGCGGACGGATGACGGTGGACGGTGAGCGCCCTCCGGCTATCGGCTATCGGCTATCGGCTATCGGCTATCTCACGCTCTCCGGCCTGCTCACGGGC
>JAYUYB010000695.1:0-16008 GCA_043752655.1 Chloroflexota bacterium | reverse complement strand
AGCAGCTCTGCGGGCGGGTGGCCATCCTCAAGGCGGGCTACCTGATCGCTGCGGGCCATGTGGCAGCGCTGCTGCGGCGCGGTCAGGGGCTGCGCGTGCGCGTGGAGGGCGACGCCGAGCAGGCGGTGCGCTTGATCCGCGCGCTGCCCTGGGTGGCAGGCGTGCAGCAGGAGGGCGACGTGCTCCTGGTGGATGCGCCCACCACGCGCGCCGCCGAGCTCAACGCGCACCTGGCGAGCGCGGGCCTCCTGGTGGCCGAGATCGGCGCGCACAGCGCATCACTTGAGGATTTTTTCCTGGACGTGACGGCTAGTGATAGCCGATAGCCGGGCATTTTATCCGCAGATGATGCAGATGACGCAGATCCGGCCTTTCGGGTCTGCGTCATCTGCGTCATCTGCGGATGAATAGTGATGTGTAGTATCGGTGGTAGTGGGCGCATGACTAATGCCCCCCAGGGCACGGGACCAACGGGCTATGGCCGCAAAAAGTTAAAAAAAGTATAAAAAAGGCGCTTGCTGGTTAATAATTAATTAAGGAAAATGCATGCCCCAGCTTACCAGCCGCGCCCGACTCGCTGTGATCATGACATGTACGCTTGCACTGGCCGCTATCCTGCTTGCCCCACTCGCCATGCGCACCATCCAGGCCACGCAGAACAGCTTCAGCCTGAGCGCCGGCGACGACATCACGCTCAACTGCCCAACCAGGCTGATCGGCCGCGTGCGCGGCCAGAGCACCGTGATCAGCTGTGCTCCGGCCGCAGGCGTGCCGACAAGCACGCCCGCCGCGCCAACCGCCGTGCCGACGCAAACCCTTCTGCCTGCGACAGCGACCGCGCCAGTGGCCTCGGCGACACCTGCCACTGGCGGCGAGACCCCGGTTGCAGGCCAGCTCTGCCCGGCGTGGGTCCACGACCGCTACGTGACAGCCGGCCCCGACGGCAATCTCTACCCCACGTGGCACCCGCCTGTGGATGCCGAGTACGGCTGTCTGTTCGGCCACGAGCACGGCGCCGACCCGCGCACCTCGAAGGCGGACGCATCGATGCCCGCCTTTGGCTACGCCGCTGTGCTGCACGGTATGGCCGAGCCGCATGTAGGCTTCAAGGTCTTTGTGATCAACCAGGGCGACATCGCGGACGATGGGCGCGCCGCAAGCGCCGACTACCGGGTGGTGTTCCACATGGGCACCGGCGGCGTGAAGCGCTACACCGAGCGTCATCACTCGCTTGAGTACGACTACATCGCGCGGGACGGTAGCGGCCGCGAGGCGCACATCTACGGCATGGCCGACACGACGGGCAACCCGATCGGCTCGACCTGCACCAGCCCGCGCACGAACGGGCGCGACTTCTCGACGCTTGGCTGCGGCGACCCATACGAGATCTGGCCGTTCAGCTTCAGCATTATGCACCCCGACGACCCGTACACAGGCGCACTAGAGGTACGCACGTATGTGAGCGGCGCGGTCGCAGCCTTCGACCCGATCACAACGGTGGATCCGAGCGACCTGACCCGCCTGGTGTTCTCGCAGGACTACCACCGCCCGAACAGCGGGGTTGATCCGAAATCGCCGGCTGCCGACTTCCAGGGCTGCCAGCGCGAGGCATACGGCGGGCCAAACTACTGGCACAACACGGGCGGCGCCACGGTGTATTACACCGACCCGATGGGCTCCGTTCAGCCCGGCCCTGGCCCCGGCCTGATCCGCCAGGAGGTGAGCGCCTCCGCCTCGACGACGAATGAGGTCTATAAGCTGCGCCGCGACTTCTGCGGCAGCGGGATCCGCTGGCCGAACTAAGCGCTTACGACGCGTTAGAACAACCGCTATCCATCCGCAGATTACGCAGATTACGCAGATACCGGCCTTTCGGGCCTGCGTAATCTGCGTAATCTGCATAATCTGCGAATAACTGTGTGCGGAAGCTTATGCGGTGGGCGCCCGAGGTTTGCGGTTGTTCGTGCTGCGCCGCCAGGCCCAGCGGGCGAGCAGGAGCAGCGGCAGCCAGACCGGCGACCAGACCAGGAATACAATCGCCACGCTGAGCAGACCCTGCCCAAAATCCACCAGCCCGGCCAGGGCCTCCTGGGCCACGCGCAGCGGCTGCCAGCCCTCAGAGTCGATGATCGAGGGCGGCGGCGGCACCGGCTGCAGGTCGGCGGTGATTGTGGAGAAGGCGGCGCTTGTGCGCAGATACTTCATGCGGCCCTGGATCTGCTCGATCTGGCCCTGCACATCCGTGAGGGCCTGGTTCACCTGGAGCGCGTCCTCCACGCGCGTGGCGCGGGTCATCAGGTCGAGCAGCCGCGTGCGGGTGGCGTCCAGGTTGCGCAGCTGCGACTCCAGATCCACGAACTCCTCGGTGACATCGTCGCCGCTCACGCCCCGGCTCAGCACCTTGCGCGCCAGGCCCTCCACTCCGGCAAGCGCCTCCTCGAAGCGGTCTGCTGGCACGCGGAAGGTGATCACCGAGCTGAGGTACTCGTCGCTGCCGCTGGTCTGCACGCTCACCACGTAGCCGCCGAGCTCGTTGGCACGGGCGCGCACGCGGGCCTCGGCGCCGGCCACATCCTCCACCAGGAGCGAGAGGTTGGCATTTTTGATCACGAGGCGCTGGGCCGCCGGCTGCTGGGGCTGCGAGGCTGTGCCGCCAGCGGCGCCTGGGGCTTCTTCGAGCGCTGCGCCCCGCTCCGCGTCCGCCGCCGGTGCCGCTGCGGCCTCGGTAGGCGCAGCCGCCGGTATCGCCCCGGACTGGGCGTCGGCGCAGGCTGTGAGCAGGAGGACAAGGGCCAGGATCGGGACGAGCCGTAGCTGCTGCATGGTGCTTGCTCCTTGGGGGGATCTGTTGTCGCTACCAGATAAACGCTGGTGCGAGGGGGGATGTTCCAACTGGCACAGACTGTGTTACAGTGTAGGCGCCCCAATAGCGCAACCAGCGAGGAGACGATGAGCGCACCGACACGTGAGTTTACCCACCTTGGGCGGCCCCGTAAGCTGATCGATGGGCTTGAGCGGATCACTGGCCGCAGCCGCTACGCCGGCGACGTGCAGCTGCCCGGCATGCTCTACGGCCGACCTGTCCTCAGCCCCTACGCCCACGCCGCGATCACCTCCATCGACGCCACAGCCGCCCGCGCCGTCCCCGGCGTTGTGGCCGTGCTTACCGCCGCCGATCTGCCCACCAGCGGGCGGATCTACACTTCGCGGCAGACCACCACGCTCGCCGCTGGCGAGGTGCGCTACCGTGGCGAGCCTGTCGCCCTGGTGCTGGCCGAGAGCGAGGCCGCCGCCAGCGATGGCGCCGCCGCCCTTGTGGTGGAGTACGAGCCGCTGCCGGTCGTGGCCGACCACAGCGCCGCCCTCGCCCCCAACGCGCCGGTGATCTGGCCCCACGGCGCCCCCAAAGAGGCGGACGGCGCGGATCTCACCGCCGCCCACGCCGCCACCACCGAGGGCGCCACAGTGCAGCGGAGCGGCAGCCCCTCCAACCTGCACGAGCGCAAGTGCTACGAGCGCGGCGATGTGGAGGCCGCCCTGCGCGCCGCCGAGGTGGTGATCGAGCGCACCTACCGCACGCCTGTGGTTCACCAGGCCTACCTTGAGCCACACGCCGCCGTGGCCGACTACGACGCGCTCAAGGGTACGCTCGAGATCTTTACCAGCACCCAGGGCCAGTTCGGCGTGCGCGACGAAGTTGCGCGCCTGCTCGGCCTCCCCCGCTCCAAGGTCAATGTTACCACAATGACGGTCGGCGGCGGCTTTGGCGCCAAGTACGGCATTCTGGAGCCGCTGGCCGCCGCGGCCTCTGTGGCCGTGGGCCGCCCCGTGCGTGTGACGCTCACCCGCACAGAGGATTTTCTTACCACCACGCCCACGCCTGCCACCGAGTTCCGCGTGCGCCTGGGCGCCACCCGCGCGGGCGACATCACCGCCCTGGACGCCGCGATCTTCCTGGACAACGGCGTCTACCCCTTCACCCTCGGCGGGATCGTGGCGATGCTTTTCGGCGGCTACTACCGCTTCGAGCATCTGCGCATCGAGATCAACGAGGTTTTGACCAACAAGCCGCAGTCCGGCGCCTACCGCGCCCCCGGCGCTCCCCAGGCCACCTTCGCGATCGAGTCCACGGTAGACGAGCTGGCCTACACGCTAGGCATGGACCCGCTGGCGCTGCGGCAGCGCAACGCCGCCGGCCCCAAGGATCTTACCGGCGAGGGCGAGCCATGGGCCGACATGGGCCTCGCCGAGTGCCTGGAGGTTGCTGCCAGCCACCCGCTGTGGGTGAATCGGGCCAGCGAGTGCGGCCCCGGTGAGGGCGTGGGGCTCGCTATTGGCGGCTGGCCCTGCGGCAACACCACCGCCGCCGCGCTCTGCCGGGTGGATACCGACGGCACCATCCGCATCCATGTTGGCTCGGTAGACATCTCGGGCACGAACACCGGCTTCCAGCTGATCGCCGCCGAGGTGCTTGGCGTACCGCCGGAGCAGGTGGAGATCGTGGCCGGCGACACGCGCAACGGGCCCTTCGCCGGCCCAAGCGGCGGCAGCCAGATTACTTACGCCGTGGGCGGGGCGGTTGCCGAGGCCGCCCGCGCCGCAAAGCGCCAGCTGATCGAGATGGCCTCGCAGCTGTTCGAGGCCAGCGTCGAGGACATCGAGATCCGCGAGGGCAACGCCTACGTGCGCGGCATGCCCGCCCGCGCCATCCCGGTGGCCAAGCTTGCCGAGACGGCCCAGAACAAGGCGGGCGGCCCTGGCCCGATTGTGGGCGAGGGTCGCAGCGCGCCCGAGGAGAACGCCCCTGGCTTTGTGGTGCATATCGCCAAGGTGCATGTGGACGCGGAGACGGGCCGCGTCACGCCGCTGCGCTACGTTGCCATCCAGGACGTGGGCAAGGTGATCAACCCGCTGCTGCTGGAGGGCCAGATCCACGGCGGCTCGGCCCAGGGCATCGGCTACGGGCTCTACGAGGCCATGCGCTACGACGAGAACGGCGAGCTGCTCACCGCCACCCTGATGGACTACACCATGCCACGGGCCAGCGAGCTGCCGCCGATCGAGGCTGTGTTCGTGGAGCGGCCCTCGCCCCACGGGCCGTTCGGCGCTCGAGGCGTTGGTGAGCCGCCGATCACCGCCGGGGCCGCCGCCCTCGCCAACGCCGTGCGCGCGGCCTCGGGCGCCCGCATCACCGAGACCCCGCTGCGCGACGAGGTGGTTTGGCGCGCGATCCACGCGGTGTAGGTGGCCGAGCCGAACCGTTTGGACCGCGAACCACCGCGAAGGGAGGCGAACCACCGCGAACCACGCAGGGCTAGCCCGGCTTCGCGGTGGTTCGCCTCGTTTCGCGTACTTCGTGGTCCAAGTGCGCGATCTCCCGTGGCGGCCAGCGAACGTGTCTGCTATAGTGTTGCTCCAGATCGCATTGCTGCGGAGCATCCCATGGCCCTGCCCACCATGCGCCGGCTGAGCGTAGACGAGGTGGCGGCAGGCTGCCGCGACGAGGCCCAGCGCCCGCGTCGCGATGAGGCCGGCTACTGCTTCGAGCTGTTTCGTCGCGCCCTCGATGAGGGCAGCCAGCTTGCCTGGCAGGCCCTCTCCGCCCAGTATCATGTGCTCATGATCGACTGGGTACACGCCGCACGCCCCTCCAGCCCGAGCGACGTGGACGACGCCGCCCGCGAGGCGCTCGAGCGCTTCTGGCGCACCCTCGCCGGTCGGGGCGAGCCTGTGGCCGGGCGCTTCCCGCACATCGGCGCCCTGCTCAAGTACCTCCAGCAGTGCGCCGTCTGCACCGTGCTGGATCGCCGCCGCCGCGAGCAGCGCCTCGCCCGCCTTGCTGGGCGCCTCCAGACCGATGCAACCCTTGCCCTCGCCACGCCTGGCCCCGAGGAGCTTGCGGTGGAGGCCGACGAGCGGGCCGAGCAGCTGCGCCGCGCGCAGGGCTGGGTTGCCGCAGTGAGCGATCCTGCCGAGCAGCGTGTGATCGCGCTCTCGTTCGCCGAGGGCCTGAGCCCCGTCGAGATCGCCGCCCGCTTCCCGGCCGAGTTCGCCGACGCCCAGGCGGTGCGCCAGCTGAAGGAGCGCGTGCTGCGCCGCGCCCGTCGCGTTCTACTTGGTGGCGGCGAGGCCGACTAGGCGGCGTTGAGTGGTTGAAATCAGGTTGAGTAGCAGCCGCAGAGCTGCGCAAATACGCAGGTGCTCCATGAGCCGACCAACCGAGCTGAGCCACGAGGAGCTGCGCGAGGGCGACCTGCTCGCCTTCCTCGATGGGCTCGCCGCCCCCGCCCTTGCCGCCCATATCGTCGGCTGCCCCCGCTGCCAGCGCGCGCTTGTAGGGTTGCGCCAGGCCGAGGCGCTGCTGAGCGCGGCCCTGGTGCGCGCGGCGTGCCCCGTGCCCGAGCGTCTGCTCCAGCTCCAGGCGGGCCTGCTGCCCGCCGACGAGGCGCGCCTGGTTGCGGCCCACACAGCGGGCTGCGCCGACTGCAGCGCCGAGCTTGCGTTCCTGGCCGACCCGCCACAGCCAAGCCTGTCCGGCCGGCTTGCCCGCGCGGGCGTGCGGCTGGTGCGCGCCCTGCTCCAGCCCGCCGCCCCGCCCGCCCTCGCGCTGCGCGGCAGCGAGCCCAGCGCACGGCGGCTGGTTTTTGCGGCCGAGGGCTACCAGATTCTTGTGGCGGTGGCGCCGCTGCCGCCCCGCTCGGGCCGCTACCAGATCGAAGGCCAGCTGCTTACGCCCGTCGGCACGCAGCCAGGGCTGGTGCGCCTGAGCGGCAGCGCCCAGGAGGAGCGCGCAGCCGATCTGGACGAGCTTGGCTTCTTTGCGTTCGACACTGTGCCGCCCGGCGCGTACGCGCTCGACATCGAGCTCGCCGATGCCCAGGTGCTCGCCGAGCTGCTGGAGGTGCCGTGACAGCAGGCACCGTCGCCGCCGCCGAGGCCCTGGCCGACATGCTGCTGGCGCCCGCGACACCCGTGGAGCTGGCCGCCCGTGTCGCCGCGCTGGCGCCGGCGCTGGAGCTTGCCACCGTCGCCGCGCTCAAGGCCCGCGTAGACGCCACCAAGCTGCGCAACGCCGGCCGCGCCCTGGAGATCGCGGCGGTGGCCGAGGCTGTGGCGGCGCGCATCGGCGCGCCCGCCGCCGAGGGCCTGGCGCTCTGGGCGCGCGGCAACGCGCTCTACCACCTCTCGCGCTACGGCGAGGCTCTGGCCAGCTACCGCCGCGCCGAGCAGTTTTACATCGGCCCCGAGCACGCCATTGAGGCCGCCCGCCTCCAGATTAACCAGGTGGCGGTGCTCCAGGATCTCGGGGCCTTCGCCGAGGCGCTTGCCACCGCCGAGGCCGCCCGCGCCGCCTGTGGTCGCATTGGCGAGCCTGCCCGCCGCTTCCTCGCCCTGCTGGAGATGAACAGCGGCGCCGCCTTTCAGCAGCTCGCCCGCCCCGCTGAGGCGCTCGCCGCCTACGAGCGCGGTCGCGCTGTCTTCGTTGCGCTGGGCGACCAGGTGGAGACGGCCCGGATCGATATGAACCGGGCCAATGTGCTGCAGGAGATGGGCCGCTTCGCCACGGCAGAGGGGCTGTATCGCTCCGCCCGCGATGCTCTGGCCGCCGCCGGCGCCGACCAGGAGGTGGCCCGCGCCGAGCATAACGTGGGCAAGCTCGCCTACAGGCGCGGTCGCTACCAGGAGGCGCTTGCGCACCTCGAGGCCGCCCGCGTTGGCTACGCCGCGATTCCCAATCCGCTGGAGGTGGCCAAGGCCGATCTGTACCGGGCGCTCGTCTACCGCGACCTGGGCATGCACGAGGAGGCGCTGCCCCTGGCCGCCGCCGCTGGCCGCGCCTTCGCCCGCGCCCGCACCAGCTGGGAGCTGGCGATCGCGCTGAGCGTGGAGGGCGTGGGCCACGCGCGCCTGGGCGCTCCCGAGGCCGCCGCGCCGCTGCTGGAGCGCGCCCGCCGCCTGCTGCGCCGCCAGGGCGCCGTGGAGCGCCTGCCGTCGCTGGATGCCGAGCGTGCCGCCCTCGCCCTCGCCGCCGGGCGCCCCACCCAGGCCCGCCGCCTCGCCGCCCGCCTTGTGCGCGAGGTGAGCCCCGCAGACTGGCCGGGCCTCGCCGCCCGCGCCCGCCTGACGCTCTCGGCCGCCTACCTGGCGGAGGGCCGGGTGCAGCCCGCCGCCCGCCTCGCCAACGAGGCGCGCGACCTGGCGGCGCGCCACGAGCTGCCGGAGCTTGCTGCCGCCCACTATGCGGTCGCCCAGGCATGCGAGGCTGCCGGCGCCGACGAGGCGGCGTGGGCCGCGCTGCGCGCCGCCGTCGTGGCCGCCGAGGAGCTGCGCGCGCGCCTGCCGCTGGACGACTTGCGGCTCGCCTTTCTCGACAGCCACCAGCCGATCTATCGAGCCGCCGTGCGCCACGCCCTGCTCGCTCAAGGGCCCGCCCTCGCCCTCGCCGCCGTCGAGCTGGCCCTGAGCGCGCCGTTGCCCCGGCCCGCCCTGCCGCCCGGCGACCTGGCCATGCGCGAGGGGCTGCGCGCGCGGCGCGAGGAGTGGGCCTACCTTCAGAGCGCCATCGACGAGCCACGCGCGAGCCATGGCCCGCCCGCCGCCGCGCTAGATCAGCGCCGCCGCGAGCTAGAGGCCGCCATCGCCGACCTCTCGCGCCGCCTCGCCATTCAGGCCGCTCACGCAGACCAGGCGCGCCTGGAGCCGGGCCAGGCGCTCACCGACGAGGCCGCCGACGCGCAGCTGCGCTCGCTCCAGGCGCGGCTCGCGCCAGATCAGGCGCTGCTCGCCTACGCCCCTGCGGGCGACGCGCTGTTCGCCCTCCTGGTAACGCGGGGCGCCATCTGCTGCTGCCGCCTGCCAGGCAGCGTGGCGCAGCTAGAGCGCCTGCTGCGCTCGTGGCGCTTTACCGTGGAGCACGCGCTCGCCACGGTGGCAGATGCAAGCGCGCTCCCCTCGGCTGATGCCCACCTCAGGCGGCTCTATGCCAACCTGCTCGCCCCGCTTGAGCACGAGCTTGCAGCTGTGCGTCGGCTCGTCGTCGCCGTGCCGCCAGAGTGGCATGATCTGCCGCTTGCGGCGGCCCTCGGTCCCAATGGGCACCTGATCGCTTCCCACAGCCTGAGCTTTGTGGCCGCTCCCGGCGCCGCTGGGCGGGCAGTTGCCGCCCCCAGCGACTGCCCCGCCCTCGTGGTGGGCTGCTCGGACGGCGGGCGGCTCCCCGAGGCCCCGCGTGAGGCGGCGGCTGTAGCTGAGGCGTTGCGCCCGATGCGCCCGGTGCGGCTTCTGGTGGAGCGCGAGGCGAGCCGCGCCGCGGTGCTGGCCGCGCTGCCGGAGTGCGCCATTGTCCACCTGGCGGCCCACGCGGCGCACCGTCCCGACAACCCGCTCTTCTCCTGGGCGCGCCTGGCCGACGGGCATCTCGCCGTGGCCGACCTTGGCGAGCTAAGCTTGCGGCAGCGGCCACTGGTTGTGCTCAGCGCCTGCGAGACAGGCCGGGGGCAGGCGCGTGGCGGCGGGCTGCTGGGCATGGCGCGCGGCTTCATGCTGGCCGGCGCCTCTGGGCTTGTGGCCAGCCTCTGGAAGATCGCCGATGGCTCGACGGCCCGCCTGATGGCGGATTTTTACAGCGCCCCCGGCCTTACGGGCAACCCTGCCGCCGCTCTGGCCGCCGCCCAGCGCCAGGCCCTTGTGCGCGGCGAGCATCCATTCCACTGGGCCGCGTTTGTGTGTGTCGAAGGGTAGACAAGGGAACAGGGAACAGGGTACTGGGTACAGGGTGTGGAGTTAGCCTCGCACCGCTCCCTGTTCCTTCCTGTCCCCTGTTCCCTCAAACGAAAGGAAAGCGCCGTGCGCTCGCTGCTACTGTCCCTCGGCCTGCTGGCCGCCTTACTGCTTGCGCTGCCCGGCCCCGCGCCGGCTACCGCATCCCCGCTGCCCCCCGCCCCCGCTGGGCCCGTGCTGGTGGGCCGCAACTGTGGCGGCACCTCGCGCCCTGGCAGCCTCGCCTTCGCCGCGCCGGCCGCGCTCGACGGGACGGGCTGGGTGGTTGGTGGCGCCCTCGACGCCCCGTCCGCCGCTGGCACGCAGCTGCGTCCAAGCATCGCCGCGAGCCCCACCGGCACGATCTTCTACGCCTGGCAGGAAGGCGCGACAGGCGATATCGGCAATATTCTTGCGGCGGCTGTCGCGGCTCCGCCCCCCGCAGGCCGCCTCGGCGTGCGCGTAGACGACACGGGCGCCGCGAAGAGTGAGCAGGCCGCGCCGTCGCTCGCCATCGACGCGGGCGGGCAGCTGCACATGGTCTGGGAGGATCTGCGCAGCGGGCAGCGCGGCCTCTTCTACGCCAACTCCAGCAACGGCGGCGCCACCTGGAGCGCCAACACCCTGCTCACCGGCGCCCTCCCGAGCCTTAGCCACATTGTGCCTCACCTGCTCGCCGGCCCTGGCGGCGCGCTCTACCTGGCCTGGGACGGCGGGAGCAACATCTACTTTAGCCGCCGCATTGGCGGCGTCTGGAGCGCGCCCACGCCGATCAACGCGCCGCTCGCTGGCGACCGCGACCTGCCGCGCCTAACGCTCGACGCCCAGGGGCGCCTCATTGCAGCCTGGGAGGATCGGCGCAGCCCAACGCCGGTGATCTACGTTGCTCGCCTCGATCAGCCAGCCACCGGCGCGTGGGGCGCCGAGCAGCGGGCGAGCCCAGCCGCCACCTTCGCCGCGCAGCCAAGCCTCGCCGCGAGCGACGACGGCTCACTCTACCTCGCCTACCAGGGCGGCCCCGGCATCTACCTGATGACCTCAGGCGATGGCGGCACCAGCTGGGGCGCTGCCCGCCGCGTGGACGATGGCGTCGGTACGCTCTTTACCAACCCGCGCGTGGCCCTCGACGCACGCGGCGGCGTCCACTGTATCTGGTGCCGCCTGCGCGGCGGCGACGGAGCCGATGTGGTAGCCGCCCGCTCGCTCGACGGCGGGGCGAGCTGGGGCGAGCGCGCCACCCTCGCCTCTACCACTGGCACTGCCGAGCCACTCGACCTGATCGCCCATGGCGGCACGCTCTACACCGCGTGGTCCGACGACAGGGACGGCACGCCAAGGCTCCACACCGCCCGCTGGAGTGAGGGCGAAAGCGGGCAGTTGCTGTATCTCCCCCTGCTGCGGCGCTAAGCCCAGGGTGCTCACTGCGCTCGCGACGGTGGACGGTGGACGGGGTGCTCGCTGTGCTCGCGACGGTGCAGCACAGGCGCATACCGTCCACCGTCCACCGTCCACCGTCCAGAACCGCCAGCTCAAAAGTTGTCCGTGATTCTTCTGAGTGCGGCACGCTCCAACTTCCGACGTTGAGTGGTCGTGACGCTAGAAGTTCAAGGAGGTGCCGTATGATCGCTCGTCCATCCCCCCGCCTGCTGGCACTGCTCGCCACACTGCTGCTGATCCTGAGCGGCGCGCCCCACGCGCCCCAGGCTCAGGCCGCCGCCGGAGCACCGCTCAGCCTGTTCGACAAGCCCAGCACCGGCTGGCTCTCGGTGCGCAATATGAGCGTCGCCGACCACCAGGCCTTCTTCGACCAGAAGTCCGCTCAGGGCTACATGATGATCGACGCCGAGCGTATGGAGATCAGCGGCCAGCTGCGCGTCTCCTCGGTCTGGCAGTCCAACAGCGACGGCCGCGCCTGGGCGAGCCGCTCGAACCTCACCGACGCCCAGTTCGACAGCTACTGGAAGGAGTACAAAGACGCCGGCATGCGCCTGATCGACCAGGACGCCTACGAGGTGGATGGCGCCATCCGCTACGCTGGGATCTGGATGCAGAACAAGGAGAACCTGGGCTGGGCCTCGTTTCAGGGCCAGCTCGACGCCGACTTCTCCGCCACCTTCGACCGGCTCAAGGACAGCATGATCATGGTGGATGTGGAGAGCTTTGTGCTGGGCGATGAGCGCCGTTACAGCTCGATCTGGGTGCAGAACAGCGAAGGTCTGGGCTGGATCGAGCGCCGCAACATGACCAGCAACGAGTACGCCGACAAGTTCGACGAGTATGCCAAGGCCGGCTACCGTGTGGTCGACCTCGAGTCCTACATGCTCGGCAACGGCGCCCAGCGCTACGCCGCGATCTGGGTGCAGAACACCAGCGGCCGCGGCTGGTTCGCCTACCGCGACATGGGCGCGCAAGGCTTCAGCAACCGCTGGAACCAGCTGCGCGACGCCGGCTACCGCCTGATCGACTTCGAGGTGTACGAGACCGATGCCGGCCCGCGCTACGCTGGCGTCTGGCGCCAGAACAGCAGCCGCCCCAACTGGTCCCTCAAAGATCAGGTGAACGCCCTGGCCGAGCAGTACGCCGACAGCAACGACCTCGCCGGCATGTCTGTGGCCATCGCGGTTGGCGGCCAGTTCGTCTACCTGCGCGGCCTCGGCGACGCCAACATTGCTCAGGATAAGTGGTTCCACTCGGGCACGATCGCCCGCCCTGCCTCCGGCTGCAAAGCGGTGGCCGGCGTGCTCGCGCTGGAAATGCAGGAGCAGGGGCTGGTCAACCTGTCCAACACCACGCGCTCCTACGTGCCAAGCCTGCCCGCGCTGCACACGCACACCCTGCGGCAGCTGCTCTCGAACCGGGCTGGCGTGCGCCACTACAACAACGGCAGCGACCCGACCAAGGACGTGGACGACCAGTACAACACGCAGCTTGCCGCCGCGGCGCTCTTCTCCGCCGACCCGCTCGTCTTTGCGCCCGGCACCGACTACGGCTACAGCACCCACGGCTACACGCTGCTGGGCGCTGCGCTGGAGGGCGCCACCGGCGACAGTACCGCCACGCTGCTGCGCGAGCAGCTGAGCGAGCCATTTGGCCTGACCACGCTGCGCGCCGAGAATCGCAGCGCCCCCAACGCCAACCGGGCCACGCTCTACATGGGCACCAACAGCGGCCCCGAGGAGGTCGACCCCGACAACATCAGCTGGAAGCTGCTGGGCGGCGGCTGCGAGGCCTCCACCGCCGACTACGCGCGGCTCGGTATCAAGCTGCTCAACGGCAGCATCTTGGGGCCGGCAGCCCTGAATACGCTCTGGACGCCGCCCGACGGCCAGGCGAACTACGCCATGGGCTGGGACACAGGCACGCACCTGGGCGAGCAGGTTGTGGCGAAGAGCGGCGCGCAGACCGGGGCGGCCTCCTACATCCGCATCTACCCCGACCAGGAGATCGTCATTGCGATCCTGTCGAACCAGCGGGGCCACTCGCCGCGCGATCTGGCCGTGAGCATCGGTGCGCTGCTGCTGAATAGCGGGGTCGGCGGGAATAGCAATAGCGCAGCCGAAGTGGCGGGCGATCTGGCGCAGGCCGACGACCCGCTGGGCGACCCCGACGCCGAGTTTGGCGAGCTAGAGCTCGGGATCACGCTCCCGATCACCCTGCCGCCCACGGCGAAGGACGCCTCGGACGAGCCCACCACTGAGCCGTTCGTCGAGGGCGCGAGCTTGAACCGCGTCTACCTGCCGCTGCTCACGCGCTAGACTTCCCCCGTCACCCGCGTCACCCTGGTGCGAGCAGCGCCAAGGATGCGATAGGTGGCGCTAACGGTGAGGCTGTAGGGACCGGAGGGGGCTGTGCCGAGGGGAATCTCGGCCTCCAGGGCGTCGCCATCGGTAGTTAGGCTACCGGCGGCGGCGCCCGCCTCTAGATCAAAGATCACGCTCACGGGCCGCGCGCCGATCCCGTAGCTCCAGCCGATCAGCGCATAGTACGGCCCCATGCCGCTTAGGCCGGTGAGCCGCGCATCGCGCAACGGGGCGGGCACCAGTGCGACACGGGCCAGCCAGAGCGCTCCGCCGAGCCAGGCCGCGAGCCAGAGCCGCCGCCGCCGCACGATCTCACTGCTCATTGGCGCGCTCCTGGCCTGCCACAGGCAAGTTGATCACGCGGCGATCCGGGTCGGAGCTAGGGCGGTAGAGCGTGATCACATTGCCGATAACCCCGACGAGGGCGGCCTCGGTCTGCTCGACCATCGTCTGGGCCAGCGCCTTCTTCTCGTCCTTGAACTCCAGCAGGCGCACTTTGATCAGCTCGTGGGCGTCGAGCTCGCGGCTGATCTTCCCGATGATCTGCTCGGTCAGGCCCTGCTTGCCGAGCATCACAGTTGGCTTAAGCGGGTTGGCGAGCTTGCGCAGGAAGCTGCGCTGGGGGTTGGTTATCTCAGTCATGGTGGGTACTTTCACTAGAGGGGCGGGGCGGCCACGAGGGCCGCCCTTACGTGGTGGGGCGCCGCTTCCCGTCGCGGTACAGGCCGCGCAGGTCGTTTAGGCGCACCTTGAGCACATCGCGCAGGTTGCGCAGCGAGTCGCGCACAGGGCTCACCTTGGTCTCGGTGCCGTACTGCCAGCGCACCGGCACCTCGGCGATGCGATAGCCGAGCTTGCGGGCCAGAAACAGCAACTCCACATCGTAGGCCGTAACGGCGGCGCCGCGCACGATTGGGGCGTCGTCGCCGTAGATGCGCACGCGGCGAAACAGCTCCTGGGCTACCGGTCGGCGCAGCGCCTTGAAGCCGCACTGCGTGTCGTTGATGCCGCGCATGGCTACCACGCGGATAATCCCGTTGAAGACGCGGCCCATCACGTGGCGGTACCAGGGCTCGCCCTCGCGCGTGGCGCCCAGGCCCTCGCGTGAGCCGATCACCATGTCGTAGCCGGAGGCGAAGAAGGTCTCGAACTTCAGCCACTCCTCAATCGGCACGGCCAGGTCGGCGTCGCAGAGCAGCACGTAGCTGCTTTGGGCGGCAAGGGCGCCGGCGCGCACCGCGAAGCCCTTGCCGCGATGGTCGCACTGGATCAGCTGCACGCCGGGGCGCGCAGCCACGGCTGCCGTGGCGTCGTTGCTGCCATCATCCACCACAATCACCTCGCTGCGGAAGGGCTGGGCGGCCAGGTAGGCGCCGATGGCGGCCAGCGTGCCCGGCAGGCGCCGCTCCTCGTTGTAGGCTGGGATCACGATCGAGAGATAGGGCGTATCGTTGGGCACCGGCATGCTCTTAAGGCCTGCGTGCGGCGGCCGAAGGGTTGGCCTCGCAGAGCCAGCGCCCGTCGTCGGCGCCGCGCGGCCGCTTGTCAAGGAAGTGCGGCAGCGCTTGCAGAGCGGCGAGTTGCCCGCGCAGGCGTGCGCGCGCGGCCGGCTCCCGCAGGTGGCGCAGACTCTGGAGCGTGAAGCCCAGCTGCGAGGCGAGCAGCGCGGGCCAGTGGCGCCTTGCCAGTGCGGGCGACATGTTCTTCACCCAGACCAGGGCGAAGTTGCGCCCGCAGTAGTAGCTGGCGAGGTTGCCGCCGCCAGTGGCGCTGAGCTTGTGGTACACCACCGCCGTGGGCACGAAGAGCGTGCGCAGACCCTGGCGCCGCGCCCGCAGGTTCAGGTCTACATCCTCGCAGTACATCACCAGATCCTCATCGAACACGCGCCCGTCCTCGGCGAGCTGTGCGAGGGCCGTGCGTCGGTAGGCGGCGGCGCCAGCGCAAGGCCCGAACACCTCGCTCATCGCGTCGTACTGGCCATTGTCGTGCTCCCAGACCCCGCGGCTGCCGGGCTCGCCGTTGGGCCGGTAGAAGTCCCCGGCCGAGTGGATGCGGTCGCGCCGGTCGAACAGCAGCAGCTTGCTGGCGGCAAAGGCGTACGCCGGGCGCTGCTCCAGGGCGCCCACAAGCTCGGCCAGCCAGGCGGGGTGGGCCTCGGTATCATTGTTCAGCAGCACCACAAATGGCTGGTTTGTGGCGGCGATGCCCGCATTCACGGCGGCGGCCAGGCCTCGGTTGCGCGGCAGCGGCAGCAGCTGCACCTCGGGGTAGCGCTCGGCCAGCAGCGTGAGCGAGCCATCGGCGCTGCCGTCGTCTACCACCGTGATCAGGAAATCCTGGCGGCCTTGGGCGCGCAGGGCGTCCAGGCATGTGGGGAGTAGCGCGACGCCGTTATAGTTAGGGATAATGATGTCGATCACAGCGACCCCAGGTACGCCTCCAGCGC
>JAYUYB010000694.1:0-7433 GCA_043752655.1 Chloroflexota bacterium | reverse complement strand
ACAAGCTGATACGGATTGTCCTGATTGAAGCTGATCAGCGCCTGCGCGGGTTAGTGGTATTAGCGCCAATGGCTTTTGCATGAGCGCCGCTGCCGCCCACGCCCGAATAAAAAATTGACGGCTTAGAAAATTAGCATATACTAACGTCAAACTTCTGCTGCCGCGCCTAAGGAATTGAAGGCCCCGCTATGCTGAACCGTACGCTTCCCCTGCTGCTGGCCGCGCTGTTTGCCCTGCTTGTCGTCGCCCCTGTTGCTGCGCAGGAGCCCGCTGCTGCCGCACGCCTGCGCGCGTTCGCGCATCAGGCCGAGGAAGGCGAGCACGCGGCCGCTACCGCCAGCCCCGCGCAGCTTGGCACCGCGTACGAGGCGCTTCACGCGGACTGGGCAAGCTTTGAGGATGCCGTGCGCGAGGCAGACCCAGGCGGCTACATGGCCATCGAGGGTGCCATCGCTACGCTAAGGGATGTGACAAGCGCGGCGCAGCCAGAGACCGCCGCAGCCGCTAGCGCCTTCGCCGCTGTGGAGCATGCGGCGCTGGAGGTAGCTGATCGCATCGCCGGTGGCGGCGCGACCGGTGCAGCGACGGAGCCTGCTACAATCGCCAGTTTTGCGACCGATCTCGACGCAGCCACGCAAGCGCTTGCGGCCGGCAACCCCGCTGCCGCCGCCGCTCAGCTTGAGGCTGCGAGCCGCGCCTGGCCCGCCGTCGAGGGTATGGTCGCCGCCAGCAGCCCCGCAACGTACCGCGCCATCGAGCTAGACCTTGCTGCGGCCGCAGCGGCGTTGGCGGCTACGCCCACCGATACGGGCGCCGCCAGCGCTGCGCTCACCCGCCTGAGCACGGCCGTCGCGCCCTTCGTCGCGGAGGCACCCACGTACACGGCCTTCGACGCCGCCGCGATTCTGCTGCGCGAGGGGCTCGAAGCGCTCCTGGTGATCGTCGCGCTCCTGGCCTTCTTGCGGCGCTCAGGCAACAGCGACAAGCGCGGCTGGATCTGGGCTGGCGGTGTGGCGGGCATCGTCGCCAGCATCGTCGCCGGCGTTGCGCTCCATGCCATCTTCAGCGCCGCCAGCGCCGGCCAGAATCGTGAGCTTGTGGAGGGCGTGATCGGCCTGGCTGCCGCCGCAATGCTCTTCTCTGTGGCCTATTGGCTGCATAGCAAGGCGAGCCTCGGCGCCTGGCGCCGCTACATCGATCAGCGCACCAGCCAGGCGCTGGCAAGTGGCAGCCTGCTCGGTCTGGCGCTGCTTGCCTTTCTGGCCGTGTTTCGTGAGGGCGCCGAGACCGTCGTCTTCTACCTGGGTATCGCACCGTCGATCGGGCTGCGCGAGCTTATAGTCGGCTTCGGGATGGGCGCTGTGGCCCTGGCAGTGGTAGCGGTGCTGCTGATGGTCTTCAGTGTGCGGCTGCCGCTGCGGCAATTCTTCCAGGTGGCCGGGCTGCTCGTCTACTACCTGGGCTTCAAGTTCGTCGGCACCGGCATCCACGCTTTGCAGGTGGCTAGTGCGCTCCCGAGCACGCCCGCGCCCATCCCTGCGGTGCCCTTCCTGGCGATCTACCCCACCTGGGAGACGCTGGTGCCACAGCTGCTGCTCATCGCTGCCGCCGTCGCGGCCCTGCGCTACCTGCGCGTCCGCGACCAGCGCGCCCTCACGGCGCAGTCGGCGTAGCCTGGCCTGGGGCGCCCCAGGCCAGATGACGAAACTTCACACCAGCGCGCTGCCTATCTGCTACGCTTGGCCTATGAAGCGGAATTCGGCACGCATGGGGAAGGACCGTCATTGTATGCCGCAGCGCAGCCCGACCCTAACAGACCCAGACGACCACGCCAACGATAATCCAGCCCTGAGCGACGTGATTGAGCGGAACATTCGTACGATCCTCCACCTGCGGCTCGAGGCTACACGTGCGCGCAGCGTGCAACACCAGCTCGCCGACGCTATCACCGCTTTTTCGGGCAACATGGTCTTTGTGTATGTGCATATCGTGTGGTTTGGCGTGTGGTTTCTGCTCAACTCGGGCTGGCTTGGCCTGCTCCCATTCGACCCCTTCCCCTACGGATTATTAACGATGATCGTCTCGCTGGAGGCGATTTTTCTAGCGACCTTTGTGCTGATCAGCCAGAACCGTCTGAGCGCAGAGGCGGAGCATCGCGCCGACTTAGCGTTGCACATCGGGCTCCTGGCCGAGCACGAGATCACCCGTGCGTTGTACATGCTCCAGGCGATCCACGTCACCATGGGCATCGCCAACGATCCCGACAGTGAGCTTGCCGATCTGGAGATGGAAACCAAGCCCGAAGACGTGCTGGCGGAGATCGCGCGCCTGCAACAGCGTGCGCGCTACAGCAAGCCCGCAGCCGAGCGAAGCCGCAATCGCGTGTGAGTTTGCCCAATGACGACATGGGCGGCTCGTTTTGTAGAGGCGGTTATCTCCGCATCGCTGATCGCCCTGGTGGGTGACTGCGGCCGTCGAGGCTGCGGGTTTCAGCGACACGTTCCGCGCCGCCAACCCCGACCCCACCACAGATCCTGGGCGCACCTGGACTTACGGCTACCCGTACCCGCGCCTCGACGCCAACGAGACGATCGACCGCATCAACTATGTGTTCGCCTCAGCGGAGGTAGTGGTCTTGGCGAGCCAGGTAGTTGGCGATCCAGGTACGCCTGATGTGGATATCGCGGTTTCGCTCTACCGCTCTGATCACCGGGCCGTGGTTTCGACAGTGCAGGTTGATCCCGTCGAGCCTCCGGTGTTTGTCGCGGTCGAACAGGTGCGCGTAGCGGTCGGCGAGCGGTTTGCGGTGCGCTTCGGCTCGGGTGGCATCGCCCCTGGCGAATACGCAGTAGTCCTGACGGGCGCAGAGTATCAGGAGCTTTCGCGCGCGCGTTAGCGTCGCCTGGGAGAACGCCCCTGCTCACATGCGCGATTGGGTTGGGATCTATCCAGCCGGGGCGCTTGACCTCTATAACGGCTACCTGGCGTTCAAGTACACGGGGGCGACCGTTGCAGGCCAGGTGACCATGGTGTAACGCAGCCTGGGGCAATGTTGTGATTTCCCTCGCAGCGCTACCGGTCACTTGAGAGCAGCGCCTTACGCTACCGCTGGGCCTTCGTCCGCCGTAGCGACGAAGCGGTAGCCACGGCCAGGGATCGTCGCGATGTAGCGTGGCTGCTGCCACCCATCTTGCAGCTTAACCCGCAGATTGTGGATGTGCCGCTCAACGACATTGCTCTCGGCCACATAGTCGGTGCCCCACAGCTGGTCGAGAATCTCATTGCGGCTCAACAGCTGGCCCGCGTTGGCCGCCAGGAGATACAGCAGGCTCTGCTCGACCGAGGTGAGATGCAGATCTTTGCCGTGGACGTGGACCGTCCGGTTCAGGATGTCGATCTCAAGATCGCCAAGCCGCAGCACCGGGGTGAAGGCCACCGTCGCGTGGTAGGTGCGCCGCATGACTGCGAGCATGCGGGCGACCAGCTCCTCCGGCGAGAACGGCACGGTGAGCACATCGTCCATGCCGTGGTCGAAGGCGGCCAAGGTGGTTTGGAGGTCGCCCCGGTGGGTCAGCGCGATAGCCGGGAGGCGGTCGGTGGACGGGCGGGTATAGCCAAGCTGATCCAGGATCGCGCCGCGCGCCAGATCCATATCGATGATCACAAGGTGCGGGCACCACGTGGAAACCGCAGCGAGCGCCGCGTCTGTGGTGTGCGCCACCTGGGTCTGGGAGATGCCATGATTGAGCGCCAAGCCGACGTACTGGGCGAGTACTGGCTGATCGATCACCAGTAGGACTCGTGGGGCCACGTCGAATGTGCGGGCGGGCGTGATCATCGGCGGCCTTCCATAGATAGCAGGCCAAGCAGCGACTGCGCTCTCCATAGCACATCGCGTGCCCAGAGCGCCTGCCCGCGTGGCCGTGCGCTCGTGCGTCAACTGCGTCGTCCTACATATGTCCATGCGCAACCTGCCCTCAAGGACGACGACGACCGCCGCCGGGTGCGCTACAATCAGCCCAATCACCGGCTTCGGGCCGGGATGTGGTATTCTGACATGGAACATCTGTGTTCAAGAGAGGTTCTTATGGCACTTCGTCGCGGCTTCTCGTCGGCGGCGCTGCTCGCGCTGCTTGCATCGCTTGTGCTCTTCGTCGCTCCGGCGCGGGCGGCAGGCACCGGCGCGCTCACCCCGGCCAGCGTCGCCCCCGGCGGCACCATCACCGTGAACGTCTCCGGCTTTCGCCCCAAGGAGCGTATCGACCGCTGGATCACCCGCCCCGATAGCAGCAGTGAATCGCTCTTTCCCTATGTGTTCGCCGACAGCGAGGGCAAGGCGAGCTGGGGTTACACGCTGCCCGGCGACGCGCCCGCCGGCCTCTGGACGATGGCCGCACGCGGCGTGCGCACCAACGACCGGATCGGCCTCGGCTTTATGGTGACGCGCGACGCCCCGCCCGTCCCGGTCGAGCCCAAGACATTTGTTGCGCCGCCCTCTGGCGCCCCCGGCGATACGTTCAGCTTCTTCGGCTCCGGCTTCGATTGGGGCGAGCAGGTGGACGTGTGGCTGAACGATCCGCAGAACAAGAATGTGCCCGGCCCCTACGAGGTGTTCGCTGGCCGGCGCGGCGATGCCACCTGGCAGTGGCAGGCCCCCAAGGATGCCAGCAAGGGCCAGTGGCGCATGGTGGCGGTTGGCCGCGTGAGCCGCGTGCAGTATGTGATCCCGTTCGAGGTCCGCTAACCTATGGTCCCAACGCGCCTCACCCTCTCCAACTTCATGTGCTACCGCGCCGACGCAGCCGGTGAGGCGCCCTCGCTGAACTTCGAGGGGCTACATGTGGTCTGCCTCGCAGGCGAGAACGGCGCCGGCAAGTCGGCCCTGCTCGACGCGATCACCTGGGCGCTCTGGGGCGAGGCGCGCATGCCGGACGACGACATGATCGCCCAGGGCCTGAGCGAGATGTTTGTGGAGCTGGAGTTTCAGCTGGGCGAGCAGGCCTACCGCGTGCGCCGCGCCCGCCAGCGGGGCGGCACCGGCAAGCGCGGCGGCCAGGCTGTTGGCAAGAGCCAGCTGGACTTGCAGGTGCAGAGCGAGCAGAGCTGGCGGCCGCTCAGCGAGCTGACGGTGCGCGAGACGCAGGCCCGCATCGACGATCTGCTGCGCATGTCGTACCAGACGTTCATCAACGCCTCGTTTCTGCTCCAGGGTCGCGCCGATGAGTTTACCTCGCGCCCGCCCGGCGAGCGCAAGAAGATCCTCGCCGAGATCCTCGATCTCGGCGAGTACGACGTGCTGGAGGCGCGCGCCAAGGAGCGCGCAAAAGCCCTCGACGACCGTCTGAAGGGATTGCGCGGCGAGATCGAGCAGCTGCGTGAGTCGGCCTCCCAGCTGCCTTTCTGGGCTAGCCAGGTGGAGCAGGCCGAGCGCAAGGCAGCCTACCAGCGCGCCGAGGCCGACACCGCCGAGCAGGAGCGCACCGCCGCCCAGGCCCGCCTGGCGGATCTGACGCAGCAGGCCGAGCGCCGCAAGGAGCTGCTGCGCCGCCTGGATGCCCTGCGCGCCGAGCAGGCCCGCCGCGAGGACGAGCTTGTGAAGCTGCGGGTGGCCCTCGCCCAAGCTGCCGCCCTGCTCGCTCGCCGCGCCGAGATCACCGCCGGCATTGCCGCGCTCGCCGCCGCCCGCGCCGAGCTCGAGCGCCTCGACGCGCTGCGCGACCAGCACGAGGAGCTGTCGCGCCGCCAGATTGGGCTGCGTGAGCAGTTCGGCGCCGCCAAGAGCGAGCTGCGCGAGCAGCTGCGCACCGCCGAGGCGCGCCTCGACGACCTGGACAAGCGCGGCGCCCGCCGCGACACGCTCGCCCGCGACATCGCCGCCCTCGCCGCGCAGCTCGCCGCGCTCGCCCCGCTCGCTGCCGAGCGCGACGCCCGCGCCGATGAGGCCCGGGGCCTGGACCAGCGCGCCGCCCAGGTGGACGCGCTGCTGCGCCGCCGCGACATGCTCGTAGGCCAGATTAAGCTGCGCAAGGACTCGCTGGTGGCCACCCGCGAGCAGCGCCGCACGCTGTTGGAGCGCCTGGAGCAGCAGCTGGCCGAGGCCGCCCGCTGGCGCGGCGACCTGGAGGCGGCCCGCGCCGACCATTCCACGCTCGCCGTGGCCGAAGGTCAGCTCGGCGCGCTGCGCGCCCGCGAGCAGGCCGAGCTGGAGCATGTGAGCGAGCGCCGCGCCGCCTGCGGCACCGCCCATGCCGAGGCCGAGAAGCTCAAGCGCAACAAGGCCCTGCTCGACGATGGCGCCGACGCCTGTCCGGTCTGCGGCAGCGCCCTTGGCGCCGGCGGCGTGGCGGAGGTGCATCGCCACTACGACGATGAGCTGGAAACGCTGCGCGCCGCCTACAGCGCCGCGAAGCAGGCGGCCAGCGATGGCGACGTGCGCCTGAAGCAGACCCGCGCCGCCATCGCTGGCGACGAGCAGGCCATCGGTGTGCTGCGCCGCTCCGCCGCCCGCGTGGAGCCGCTGGAGCGCCAGATGGAGCAGGCCGCCATTTGGCAGGACGAGGCCGACACGGTGCGCGTCGAGCACGAGACGCTGCGCGTCCAGATCGAGGCGGAGGAGTTTGAGCCGGCTGCCCAGGCCGAACTGGCCTTGCTGCTGCGCGAGCTGGCGCCCCTCGGCGAGCCGCAGGAGCTCGCGCAGCAGCGCAAGATCGTGGAGGAGCGCCTGCGCGAGCTGGAGCGCCGCCTTCAGGAGCGTGGCCAGCTTGAGGGCAAGCGCCACGCCTACGGCGAGGAGCTGGCGCGGATCGAGGCCGACCTCGCCACGCGCCCCGCGCTCGCTGCCGCCGTGGATGAGCAGCGCCGCGTGATCGAGAGCAACGACTTTGCCCACGCCGTGCGCGACGAAGGCCAGCAGGTGCGCGCCGCGATCGAGGCCCTTGGCTACGGCGCCGAGGCCCACGCCGCCGCCCGCGAGCAGGCCCGCGAGCTGCGCCGCTGGGAGGACGACGACCGCGCGCTCGCGATGGCCGAGCAGGGCTACGCCCGTGACACGAAGATCCTGGAGCAGACGGAGGCGCTGCGCGCCCGCGACGGCGAGGAGCTTGAGCGGCTTACCCGCGACGATGCGCTGCTTGTGGAGGCGCTGCGCGAGCTGCCTAGCGCCCAGGCGCGCGTGCGGCAGGCAGATGAGGCGCTGCGCGAGCGGCAGCTTGCGCTTCAGGTCGCCCAAAAGGAACTCGGCGAGCGCCAGGCCTACCTGCGCAGCGCCCAGGCCGCCGCCGACAAGCTAGAGCGCCTGGCCGCGGACGAGCGTGCCCTGCGCGATCGCCACGGCCTCTACGCGGAGCTTGCCGAGGCCTTCGGCAAGAAGGGCGTGCAGGCCATGCTGATCGACAGCGCCATCCCGCAGATCGAGGACGAGGCCAACCGCCTGC
>JAYUYB010000693.1:0-16048 GCA_043752655.1 Chloroflexota bacterium | reverse complement strand
GCCAGGGCGTTGCGCCCGCCCCAACCACAAGCAGGCTCGCCGGGCCAGCCGTAAGGCTGGCAAGCACCAGCAGCAGCAAGGCCCCGAAGCTCATGGTGAGCGCCAGCGAGAGCCAGGGGCTGTGGTTCGTAACGGCGCGCTGGTTGAACAGCACATAGCCCGCGTGCGCCACCGCCGAGCCAACCCCCACCAGCACCCCCAGCCACGAGACGCGCAGCACCGCCGGGTCGTAGATGCGTACCAGCAGCCCGCAGCCCACTAGCGCCAGCGCCACGGCGGCAAGCTGCAGCGGGCCGATCTGCTCTTTGAAGAGCAGCCGTGCGCCGATGGTGACGAAGGCCGGGTAGAGGTAGATCAGCACCACGCCCATCGCGGCGCCGTTGAGCGCGATCGAGGTGACGAAGAGCGCGTGGTAGAGGCCCACGCTCAGCGCCCCTACAATCGCGAAGCCGCGCAGCTCTGCCGCGCTTACGTATGGCAACCGCTGCCTGCGGGCCAGGGCCGTAACGCCGATCCCGGCCAGGCAGGCCACGGCGATGAAGGCGTCGCGCCAGAAGGCAAGCGCCAGCGGCGCGGCGCGGTGCGTCTCGAGCAGGTACGAAAGCCCAGGGCCCGTGCCAGCCCAGGCCACTGCCGCCGCGATGCAGAGCAAGTAGCCGCGCTGTGGAGTATGCTGCATAGTACGCTGGTATCCATAGAGTGCAGTGCTATCTGGCGCCGATAACCCAGAGCAGCGTTGCCACGACACGCTGAGCAAACAGGTGCGTCTGCCGCTCGCGCAGGGCAACAAAGAAGCTGCGGCGCTCATCGAAGCGCCGGTCGCTGACGTACAAATCCTCGAAGTAGCTGCGGTTCATCACGGCCTCGCTGAGGCGCCCAAGCGGGCGCATTAGTTAGTGGGCTGCACCTCTGGGTGCTGTAGTGATCATCGCTGATCAGCGTGGGTTCTCCAACAGTCGCAGGCCCGAGGCTGCGCTCCGCCGTTGCACTTAGACCACAGGCACATACTCGCCGATGGCGGGGGTGGGCAGGCTACGGCTGCCGCCCCGCTCGCGCAGCAGCGCGCCGAGCGTAACGGTCGCATCCGCAAGCCGCTCCGGTGGCTCTACGCTGAAGCAGAGCCGCAGATGCGGCACATCCTCTGCGCCCGCGCAGAAGACTTGGCCCGGCGTGAATGCTACGCCCCGCCCGATGGCGCTGATGTATAGCTCCGTCACGGGGACGCCCGGCGGCAGGCTTACCCACGAAGAGAAGCCGCCACGCGGCCGCGACCACGTGACGCCCATAGGAAACTGGCGCTCCATGGCCCGCAGCAGCGCGTCGCGGCGCTCGCGGTAGCGCGGCAGCATGCGGCGCAGGTGCGTGTGCCACCAGCCCTGCTCGATGAACACCGAGAGCGCCCGCTGGATCAGCAGCGGCGAGCAGACATCCTGCGCCTGCCGCAGCAGCGTCAGCTGCTTGATCATGCTCGGCGCGGCAACCACATAGCCCATGCGCAGGCCGGGCATCAGGCTCTTCGAGAAGCTGCTCAGGTAGATCACCTGGCCGCTGTGGTCGTCGGCCTTGAGGGCGTGAGGCGGTGCACCCTCATAGGCCAGGCGCCCGTAGATGTCGTCCTCGACGATGGTGAGCGCATGGCGCGTGGCCAGCTCCAGCAGGGCGGCGCGGCGGGCGGGGCTAAGGCAGACGCCGCTTGGGTTCTGGAAGGTTGGCATGCAGTAGAGGAAAGCCGGGCGCTCAACGCGCAGCAGCTCTTCCAGGGCCTCGATGATCAGGCCGTCGCCGTCCATTGGCACGCCCACCGCGCGCACGCCGCGCGCCGCAAGAATGTTGAGCATGCCCAGGTAGGTTGGCTGCTCTACGAGCACGGTTGATCCGGGGGGCGCCAGCAGCGCGGTGAGCAGGCTCAGGCCGTTGGTGACGCCCGCCGTCACCAGCAGCTCGTCGGGGCCAGCGGTGACGCCCCGCTCGCGCACCACCTCGGCCAGCGTCGAGCGCAGCGTCAGGTCGCCCTGGGCCGTGGTGTAGTTCATCAGGCCGGGGCCGCCAGAGGCGAGGGCCAGCTCGCAGGCGCGCTGCCAGTTGCGCAACGGATAGTGCTCAGGGGCAGGGTCGGCCCGCGCCAGGGCGGCGAGGCCGGGGATCTGCGTCATGCGCAGGATGTCGGACAGCATGCCCCCAGGCGTCACCTCGCGGCCAAACTCAGCCTCGGGCGGGGCGATCAGCTGCTCGATGCGCTCGGCCACGAAGGTGCCACGGCCCACGGTGGCCTCGACCCAGCCAACCGACTGAAGCTCGGCGTAGGCGCTATGCACGGTGAGCCGGGTAACGCCAAGCTGCTGGGCCAGCTGGCGTACCGTGGGCAGGCGGGTGCGCGCAGGCAGAGCGCCGCTGCGGATGCGCTGCTGCAAGCTGCCGGCGAGCTGCCGGTAGAGCGGCTCGCGGCTGCCGCGATCAAGTTCAAATTGCACGGCGGCCCCCCTCTGCGCGGGATTGTACCCGTACATATCATAACTATTCGTTCATAAGTCATTATACCAGGACAATTAAGGCGATAGCAGTGACAATCAGGCCAACCTGATGGGAACAATGTAGGGCTACGGCATGGTCGGCGCGGTTGCCAAGAACCCGGCGGTTGAAACCGCGTCGGCAATGCCTCCGGCCGCGCGTCGGCCGACGCGGACGCAGCACGGCGTCGGCGCAGGCCGACGCGCGGCGCGAAGCGCCCCTGTGGCGCGACTTCAGTCGCCCGCCTCCCGACGATGACATAGCCCGAGGAACAATACGCGCAGCATTGACGCATGTCGCCGCCGCGCCTATAATTCACAGTATCCTCATGTTTTCCACAGGCGAAGCCGCGCGAAAGGAGCGTTCGATGCTGAACCTCGCTATGCTGCTCGAGCAAAGCGCCCGCCGCGACCCCGGCAAGGTCGCTGTTGCGCTCGACGACTACCGTCTGCGCTACGCCGAGCTGAACGGCGCGGCCAACAAGCTCGCCAACAGCCTGGTGCAGCTTGGCGTGCAACCCGGCGACAAGGTGGCCCTGATGCTGCCGAACACGCCCCACTTCCCGATCTGCTACTACGCCATCCTCAAGCTCGGCGCCACCGTTGTGCCGCTCAATGTGCTCTTCAAACAGAACGAGGTGCAGTACCACCTGGAGGATAGCGACGCGGTGGCTCTGATCGCCTGGGAGGGTTTTCTCGCCGAGGCGACGGCAGGCTTCCAGAAGGCCGAGACATGCCACAACCTGATGGTTGTGCAGGCTCCCGGCAGCAGCGCCGCGCTGCCCGAGGGCGCCCTGAGTTTCAACCAAGCCCTCGCCGAGAGCGCGCCCAGCTTCGACACGGTGCAGACCATGCCGGACGACACTGCGGTTATCCTGTACACCTCGGGCACCACGGGCCGCCCCAAGGGCGCCGAGCTCTCGCACCTCAATATGTTCTTCAACGCGATGGTCGGCGCCGAGAAGCTGCTCGGCGTCACTGCCGACGATGTCTTCCTGGCGACACTGCCGCTCTTCCACTCCTTTGGGCAGACGTGCGTGATGAATGTGTCGACCTACCTGGGCGCCACGATGACAATGCTGCCGCGCTTTGATCCGGTGAAG
Source organism: Chloroflexota bacterium (assembly GCA_043752655.1). GTDB lineage: Bacteria > Chloroflexota > Chloroflexia > Chloroflexales > Chloroflexaceae > OHK40. The sequence continues at coordinate 12,438 of JAYUYB010000693.1, read as the reverse complement.
GCGGCGGAGATCATTCAGCGCGACAAGGTGACGCTCTTTGCCGGCGTGCCCACGATGTATTTCTACCTTCTGAACCACCCTGAGGTTGCAAGCTTCGATCTCTCCTCGCTGCGGCGCTGTGTCTCCGGCGGCTCGGCCATGCCGGTAGAGGTGATGCACAGCTTCAACAAGAAGCACAACGTGACGATCATGGAAGGCTACGGCCTCTCCGAAACCTCGCCGGTGGCCTGCTTCAACCACCTTGATCGGCCCGCAAAGCCAGGCAGCATCGGCACGCCGATCTGGGGCGTGGAGATGGCCGTGATGGACCCGGAGGGCAAGGCGTTGCCCAAGGGCGAGCTCGGCGAGATCGCCATTCGCGGCCACAACGTGATGAAGGGCTACTACAAGCGCCCCGAGGCCACAAGCGAGTCGATCCGCACCGGCTGGTTCCACACCGGCGACCTGGCGCGTCAGGATGAGGATGGCTTCTACTTTATCGTAGATCGCGTGAAGGACATGATCATCCGGGGCGGCTTCAACGTCTACCCGCGCGAGATCGAGGAGCTGCTGTACGGTCACCCCGCCGTGGGCGAGGCCGCCGTGATCGGCGTGCCCGACGAGGCGCTCGGCGAGGAGATCAAGGCCGTGGTGGCGCTGAAGCCCGGCCAGAGCGCAACCGAGCAGGAGCTGATCGACTACTGTAAAGAGCGGCTCGCCGCCTACAAGTACCCCCGCAGTGTCGAGCTGCGCGACACGCTCCCCAAAACGGCCACAGGCAAGATCCTCAAGCGCGAGCTGAAGGGGTGACCGAATGACGAGGTGACGAAGTGACACGGTGACACGGTGACACCTATCGGCACCGTGAGGTGTCACCCGGTCACCCGGTCACCCGGTCACCCGGTCACCTCGTCATTCGGTCACCTCGTCACTGCCTCTGGAACACCACGGCGGCGCGTTGATCGGGCGCGCCGCTCAGGTAGACGGTTGTGGAGACGCTCTGTGCGGCGCCGCCCTCAGGCGTCCAGAAGAGCACGACGCTCCAGGTTGAGGCGCCGAGGCCGCAGCGGCCCGTGTAGCCGTTGGCGTCGGTCTGGTTCTCGAAGCTGTGGTCGCCATTATTGATCCCGATCACGGCGCCGCTCACGGGACCTGTGGGCGCCAGGATCTGTACGTCGATGCACGAGGCGAACTGGCCGCTGGCGCCGCTGCCCTCGAAGCTTTTGCGCTGGGCCACTGCGTAGCTGGGGGCCGCAGGGGCGGTTGGGCGGGTAGGCGCCTGGGTTGCGCGTGGCGCCTGCGCTACGGCTGGCGGTTGCATTGGGGGCACCTGCTCGACGGCCAGCACCTGCTCGGCGAGCGCGCGAGCGTCCGCCGTGAGCTCAGTTGGTGGGGCGTCTGCCTGGGCCAGGGCGGCACGCGCGTCGCCCACAGCCAGCAGCGCCAGCAGCGAGCGCTGCGTGGCGTCGAGCTCATCGCGCAGGGCTGAGTCGGCGGGCGCAAGGGGCATGGCGAGGAGCACGAGATCCAGGGCGGCGCGCATGGCCGGGAGATCGTCTGGGGTTGCGGCGAGCATAGCGGCGGCATCAGCGGCGCGCCCTGCGGCGACCTGCTCAGCGACCAGCGCGGCGCTCGGCGCGACAGGCGGCAGCTGTGCCGCGCCACAGCCTGCCAGCGCCGCAACAAGCAGGACAAGGCTCATCAGCCGGGAGAGTGGTCTGGTTGTGGTGTGCATTGCTAGGCTTCTCCTGAACGAGGGGACAGGGGACAGAGGACAAGGCAGCTGCAGGAGGACGGGCGGCGTGGGCACGCGAGCTGCGCTCTATAGCTTCACAATGGGCTGGGTGCGCGCTGGGCTCTACCCTGTCCCCTGTCCTCTGTCCCCTGCTCCAGGCACAGCCGTGCCAGCAGCGCGTCCATGTCGGGGAGCGCTGCAGCCCGTTGCACCGGGTTTGGGGCGGTCGCGTCTGCGATCAGCGCTGCGAGGGCGGGCGAGACTGGCAGCCCGGCGGTGAGCGCCTGAAGCAGCACGCCAAGGCCAAAGATGTCGACTAAGGGCGAGGCGGGGGCCGGCGGGTCGCAAATGCGCTCGGGCGGCAGGTGCCCGGCTGTGCCGTAGACGGCGCGGCGCCTCGGGGCGGCGGGCGTCTCGGCCGAGCCCAGGTCGATCAGGGTGCAGTGGGGCGCGCCGTCGCGGCGCGATCGGACAATGACATTTGCGGCCCGCACGTCGTGGTGGACGATGCCGCGCCGATGCAGGTGCGCGAGGGCCTGGGCGACCTGCCGCGCCACCTCAAGCGACCAGCCGATGCGCCAAGCAGTGCGGCGCAGGGGCAGCAGCCTGTCGAGTGAGCGACCGGGCTGGTAGGCCAACGCCAGGTAGGCGCGCCGACCCGCCACACCCGGCGCTGTGAAGCCAAAATCAGGCGCGAGCCCAGGGTAGCGGCGCCCATACAGGCAGGCGAGGTGCGGGTGGGAATTGCCTGGCGCAGCAAGGTGGGCGTGCTCGTCGTGAAGGCCAGGGGTTGCAGCAGGGTAGGCGAGTTTGAGCGCGGCGAGCCGCCAGCGCAGCGCGTCGGTGGGGCCGATTGCGTGGGCCGCCAGGCGGGCGCGCAGCCAGAGCCGCGCGGCAGCTCGCCGGTGTGCGCGCTGCTCCCAGGGGCGGGCCAGGAAGAGCGCGCCCTGCCCGCCCCGTCCGAGGAACGCCAGCAGCTCTAGGTCGCCGACGCGGACACCAGAGATCATCACGGGGTCTCCTCGTCGGAGGGAGCACCCGCGAGCTGCACACTCAGGCGGATCTCGGGGCCGATCAGCACCAACTCGCCCACGGGCAGCAGCTCGGGCACGCCTGCAACAAGCGAGCGCCCCTGGTCGCCGATCATAGTGCCGTTGGTGCTTTCCAGATCCGTGATCTCGACCCGCTCGCCCACCAGGCTGATGCGTGCGTGAAGCCCCGAGACCCACTCGCTCGCGATGCTAATGTCGCACCCTGGGTCGCGCCCCAGCGTGCAATGCCGCTGAGTCAGCGGGTAGACCCGACGCTCGCGCCCATCCCAAAGCACCACGCTGAGCCGGGAGGCTGTGCGGGGGCCAGCGGCGCGGCGCGCTGTGGTGAGCGCCGCGCCCCGGCGGCGTGGCGCGCCCAGCAGCTTCGGCGCCGGGGCGGCCGTCGGCGCAGGCCGCCGCCGACGCCAGATGCCGTAACCTGCGCCGCCCACCGCGAGCGCCAGGATGGGCAGCCCGAGTAGTGCGATAGCCGGCGCAGCGCGGGGCACATCGAACGAAGCTGCAAGCGCGGCGCCGCAGCCGCTAACGCTTATGCGGTGCAGGCCTGGCGCAAGGCCGCGCGCGGGCACGCGGAGCCGCAGCGTATCGAGCCCCAGCACCGCGCCGATGTGCTCGCTGTAGCTGGCGATAAGTGCGGGCAGCGTGGCGCTGGCCTGGGCGCTGTAGGGGAAGTAGGCTGCGCCCAGGCTTGCGGCGATTATGGCAAGCGCGCTAGAGGGCGGATCGCCACTGAGCCCCACGATGCTCAGGCGCACGGCGGGGTCGTGGATACCCTCCACCTCGGCAGCAATAGGCGGCGGCTCAGGTGTGTCGGCGGCGAAGATGAAGATGGCGCCCGAGTCGCCGCCCGCGCCGCGTAGCTGGCCCTCCGCCTGGCTCACGGCGTCGGCGAGGGCACCAGCGGCGCCGAGCGCACGCGGGGCGCCGTCCGGCGCCGTAATGGCGGCGAGGGCCAGGCGTGTCGCCACGGCGTCGGCGGTGAGCGGCAGAGCAACGCGTGTGCGCGCGTCGAAGGTAACGAGGCTCACCTGAGAGGCTGAGGGCAGGCGGTCGAGCAACGCCGTGGCGAGGGTGCGCGCATCGGCAAGGCGCGTGCTGTGAGGCGTGCCTGCCGCATCCATCAGTGGCGTTGTCTCTACAACGATAGCGACACGGGCGGGGGTGCGCGCGGCGGGGAACACTGGCAGCGGCGCGCCGTCGTCGAGCGCGACGTACAGCGGGGTCGTCGCCGAGGCGCCTGCGCAGGCTGTGGCCACAACAAGGCCCTCTGGAGTAAGCTCCACCGTGGGAGTGGGTGGCGCAGAGCCCTGCGCCGCCAGAGGAGCGTGGGCGAACAGGCTCAAACACAGGCAGAGCCAGAGCGCAAGACGAAGGTCCGACATGGGTAGCTCCTGTGATCGCAGTGCGTCTACCCATGAACCGTCTGGCGCGATGAAACGATGCGGGGCCTAGCGCGCAAAGACGCGGCGCGCACCCTGTGGTGCGCGCCGCGTCGACTGAGGCTACGCTTCGCATGTCATGCTGAGCGTAGCGAAGCATCTCGACCGAGACCCTTCGCTGTGCTCAGGTTGACAGACATGCGGCATACGCAGGTTGAATTGGTATTACGCTCGCCGACGCGTGGCCCGGTTCCAACCAAGGGCAAGGCCGATCAGCAGTATGCCGAGGGCGAGCGTGAGCCCAGGGTTGATCCCGCCGGGCGCGGCGGTCTTGGTCGCCGCGCTCGGGCCGGGCTCGAGCGCTGACTCCAGCGTGCCGGGGGAGCTCGACCCGCTGCTCTGCACTGCGCCGCTGGGGATGGTGGCGCTGCCCGCATCTACTGGCGCCGGGCTGTTGCTCTGGGCGCCACCCGCCGCTCCGTCGGCCGGCGACTGTGCCGACATATCTGCGGCGGGGGCCGACTCGGGCGCGGCTGCCGACGCGGCTGCCGACGCGGCGGCGGGGGCCGCAGTGGCAGCAGGGGCAGCGGTAGCCTCTGGCAGACGCATCTCTGCGGCGGGCGGAGGGGCGGCCTCGGCGGCGGCCATGGTTGGAGCGGCGGCAGCTGGGGCGGCCATAGGCGCGGCGGGGAGCGCGCCGACGGCCAGGAGCTGCACGGTCGCCAGAAGCACCAGGGCCAGGCCTGCGAAACCGCTGCCCATCTGCATCACCCAGCTCAGCGGGAAGAAGGCGCGCGGGCGCGCGACCGCTGCCGGATCCAGGGTGAAGGAGCGCGGCAGCGGCGTCGGCTCAAGGCTGCGCAGGGCAGCCACGGTGCTGCGCAGCGCCTCCAGCTCGCTCTGGAGCTGCGGGTCGCCGCCCAGGCGACGCTCCAGACTCACGCGCGCAGCGGCGCCGAGCCGGTTATCCAGGTAGGCCGAGAGCAGCTCCAGATCCTGCTCGGCGAGGCTATTCAGCTGTGGCCGCGAACGTTGCATCATTATCTCTGCCGTGGCCGCGGGTGCGACCAGAATGGGGTTATGGGGCTAGGTAAGCCCGCCTGGCGGGTGAGGCGCCCGTGAGACGCGCCTCAGCTACACGTCACCATGACGAAATTTTAACGGTAGTAGTTCCCCCTCGCGCAGGATGTCGCGCAGGCGAGCGCGGGCCCGGCTCAGGCGCGACTTGACCGTCCCGAGGTTGGTGTTTGTCACCTCGGCGATCTCCTCGTACGCCAGGCCCTGCACATCGCTGAGGATGACCACAACGCGCTGATCCTCGGGCAACTGGGCGATGCCGCGCTGGATGGCAGCCGCAAGCTCACGGCGCAGCGCGACCTCGTCGGGCGACTCGCCGGTGTCCGCAATCTCAAAGCCCGGGCCGTCGTCCTCGCTCTCCTGGGCGGCATCGAGCGAGATAGCGGGGCGGCGCTTGCGGGCGCGCAGGGCGTCGTAGCAGGCGTTGGTGGCGATGCGGAGCAGCCAGGAGCGGAACACCCCGCCGCGAAACTTGTTTAAGTTGCGGTAGACCGAGATGAACGTTTCCTGGGCCACGTCGGCGGCGGCGTCCGAGTCGCCGAGCATGCGATAGCAGAGGTTATAGACACGGCCCTCATAGAGCCGGACCAGCTGGTTGAACGCCTCGACGTCCCCGCGCTGGCCGGCCTCCACCAGGAGCTGCTCTTCGTTGGCCATGGCTCGGGGGTGCTCCACAGGGCCTGTTTGCAAACCCCATTATAGCAGAGCCTGGCGGCGAGCCACCGCGAAGGAGGTTACTCCTCCACGAAGCGCGCGCGCTGAAACAGGTAGTCGCCATGGCGGCGAAGGCTGATCAGCCGCAGAAGCGGCGGGCGCTCGGGGGAGAAGGCGATGCCCTCGACGAGCGAAGGTCGGGGCGCGGCGGGCAGCACACGGTTGCCGATCACAATCGGGCTGACGGTGGTGAACACCTCGTCGATCAGCTGCGCGGCGATCAGCTCGCCGTAGACAAGCGCACCACCCTCGCTGAGCAGCGTTCTCACCCCGCAGGCGCTGTGGAGGTGGGCCAGGAGCGCTGCAAAATCTACCCTTGGGCCGGGGCTCACGTGGTATTCCAGGTGGGCGAGCTCGGCGAGCTCGGCGCGGGCACGGGGCTCACCGGCGGCGCTGGTGGCGATCAGCACCGGCTGGCCGGGGACGCTCAGGGCGGCCGCGTCGGCGGGGATGGCACCGCTGCCACTCACCACCACAAGCAGCGGGAGCTGAGCGCGACCCTCGGCGGCGCGCATGGCAACGAGGGCCTCCCGTTCGGCGGGGAAAATCTCCCAGGGCGTCCAGCGGTGGCGTCGGGCGACGCGCAGGGTGCCGCCGCCGGTAAGGATAGCATCGGCGCGGGCGCGGATCAGCGCCATAAGCCAGGTGTCGTGGGGGGCGTTGCGGCTCACATCGCCGCCGCCGGAGCGGCTCGGCTCGTCGAAGGAGATGCGGCCATCGTGGGAGACGACGAAGTTGGTGAAGGTGTAGGGACGCCCAGCGCGCGGCGCGGGCAGCCGCCAGTCGCCACCGTAGATCGCGCGGGCCGCCTCGGGGAGACCGGGGCCTTGCGCGTCGTCCTCGTCGAAAAGTAGCGTGTAGGGGGAGCCTGGTCCGTTCATAGTTAGTAAGGGGACAGGGTCTGGCCCGAGCAAGGCGCAAGCACTGCTTCCTGTGCCCTGTCCCCTGTTCCCTTGTGTTAGAGCGGCAGCACCTGGCCGATCCGGGTAATCCCGGCGGTGAGACGCTGGCCGGAGGTGGCGAGCAGACGCACTACATCGCGCTGGATGTAGAGATCCACGCGGGCGCCGAAGCGCACCGCGCCGATGCGCGCCCCTGCGCCGAGCCGATCACCCAGCTTCACACGGCAGCTGATGTGGCGGGCGATGGGGCCGGCGATCAGGGTGAGCAGCAGGGGTCCCCACTCTGTCTCCACGCCCACATAGACGCGCTGGTTACGCTCGCCAGCATCAGGGTCGCTGGCGGGGCGGTACTCGCCGCTCACGTGCTCCAGGTAGCTCACGCTCCCGAGGGCAGGGCAGCGGCAGAACGGCACGTCCAAGGGGGTGATGGCCACAGCGACGCGCAGGCAGTCCGAGTGGACGAAGCGGTGCTCGTAGACCTCATCGACGCGCACCACGCCGCCATCGGCGGGGGCGAAGAGGCTGCCCGGCTCGTTGGGCGTAAGGCGGGCGGGGTCGCGGTACAGAGCTGCCGCGATGGCGATGAGGGCCAGGGGCAGCGGGGCCAGGCGAGGGCGCAGGCCGAGGGCCAGGCCGGTAAGGCCGATGCCGAGACCGAGGAGCGGCGTTGCCTCAGGGTCGAGGCCAGGAATGGATGCGCTGCGATCTTTGCTGATTGTCTGCTCTGTCATGGGCGGGGGTGGGTTGGCGGCTGCTATTCGTCGCCGCCTGATTCTATCACGCGTATGCCACGAGCGCAACTGTTCTAACGCTGGACCGCTGGCGTAGGGCTACGTCATAGGCGGCAGGCGGGCACGTGAACGCGCGCCGTGGGGGCGCTTTGCGCCGGGTGCCCGCCTGCGCGGGCGCGTCCGGACGCGTTGGCGCAGGCCGACGCGCGGCCGCAGGCCCTGCCGACGCGGTTTCAACCGCCCGCTCCTGGCAACAGCGCCGACAATGCCGTAGCTCTACCGCCTGCGCAGCTATGCTATGATAGCGCCGCCGTCGTTGCACAAGGAGACATATGCTCAACGCCCAGGAGATCATGGCGATCATCCCGCACCGCTACCCTTTTCTGCTGATCGACCGGGTGCTAGAGCTAGAGCCGGGGGTGCGGGCCGTGGCCGAGAAGCTGGTCTCCGTCAACGAGCCGCAGTTCACAGGCCACTTCCCTGGCAACCCGATCATGCCCGGCGTGCTGATGGTGGAGGCGCTCGCCCAGACCGGCGCGGTGGCCGCCCTGAGCCTGCCAGAGCACCGGGGCAAACTCGCGATCTTTGCCGGTATCGATGCATGCCGCTTTAAGCGCCTGGTGCGCCCCGGCGATGTGCTGCGCCTAGAGGTGAGCCTGGAGCGCTTTCGGCACGGGATCGGCAAGGGCGCCGCGCGCGCCACCGTGGGCGGCCAGCTCGCCGTGGAGGCCGGGCTGCTCTTTGCGCTCACCGACGCCTGAACACAGCAAGCTTCTAGGGAGGCGGTGCCACGCTGACAAACTTCGAGCTCTCGGTGCGCTTCTTTCTCCAGCTGGCGGTGATCATCGCCGTCTGCCGTGGGGTGGGCCTGCTGGCGCGCCAGGTCGGCCAGCCCCAGGTGGTAGGCGAGATGATCGCCGGCGTGCTCCTGGGCCCGTCGCTATTCGGCCTGCTGGCGCCGGGGCTACAGGCCTGGGTCTTCCCCCGCGAGTCGATGGGCATTCTGTACGCGATCAGCCAGGTCGGCATGGCGCTCTACATGTTCCTGGTGGGGATGGAGTTCGACCTAGGGATTGTGCGCCGCCGCTTCCGCAGCGCGGCTGCCGTCTCGGTGGCCGGGATGCTCGTGCCATTCGCCCTCGGCTGCGCGCTCGCCCTTGGGCTGTCCGGGCTGTCGCTGTTCGCGCCCGGCGTCAGCAGCATTGAGCGCATGCTGTTTTTGGGCGCGGCGATGTCGATCACGGCATTTCCCATGCTGGCGCGCATTATTTATGAGCGCGGCCTTGCCAACACGCCCCTCGGCACGCTCGCCCTCGCCGCCGGCTCGATCGACGACGCGGCGGCCTGGTGCATCCTGGCCGTTGTGCTGGCCAGCTTTGGCAACGAACCGAGCCTGGCCCTGCTGGCGATCGGCGGCGGCGTGATCTATAGCGTGGGCATGATTGTGCTGGGCCGCCCCGCGCTGCGCCTGCTCGACGTGGCTGCCCAGCGCTCTGGACAGGTGAGCGATGGGCTCTTCTCCGTGGTGCTGATGCTGGTGATGCTGTGTAGCTGGATTACGGACTCAATCGGAATTTACGCGGTCTTCGGCGCCTTTGTGCTGGGTGCGATGATGCCGCGCGGCCCGGTGAGCCGCGCCACCGCCGAACGTCTGGGGCCGCTGGTTACCAGCTTTATGGTGCCGCTCTTCTTCGTCTACTCCGGGCTGAACACGCAGATTGGGCTTGTTGATACGCCGTTGCTCTGGGCGGTGACGCTGCTGGTTGTGCTGGCCGCGTGCCTCGGCAAGGGCGTGGCCTGCTGGGCGGCGGCCCGGCTTAGCGGCAGCAGCGCCTATGAGGCGCTAGCGCTCGGTGTGCTTATGAACGCCCGTGGCATGATGGAGCTCATCATTTTGAACATCGGCCTCGAGCGGGGGATTATCACGCCCACCTTGTTTACCGTGATGGTGATGATGGCGATCGTCACGACGCTGATGACCGTGCCGATCTTCAACCTGATCTCCAGGCGCTACCAGCAGCCAGCCGATGCTGGCGCAGTGCCGACGAGCAGCGTGGTGTCATAGAAATAACGCAGGCGCGGGCTTACTCTGTGATCGCGGCGACAATCAGGCCGATGACAGCGCCGTCGTACTTGGCGATGAGCCGGGCAATGTTGCGCGGCCCCTTGGTCGACTTCAGCTCTGTGAGCAAGATATTGAGCTCGGCTTCGTCTAGGGCGGTGCCGACATACTCGCGGATCGCCACGCCCTGAGTCTTTGTGACGGTCGCCATCGGCCGCAGCTTCGCGCTGAGCAGGTCGACGACCGACTTCTCCGTCCACGCTGTCGGCGTGCGCGCGGCGCGGGCCTCGGCCAGCGCCTCTGCGGCCTTAGCGTTATTCTTCAGGGACTCTTCGAGGATAGCGATCCGGGCCGGGAGCTGATCTGGCGTCGCCAGGACGACGTCGATCGCGGCGGTGACAATACTCGCCAACGGGAACCTCCTTGCGGGCATCGATGACTGCGTGGGTTCGTCCGATCACGGACGGCCAACGGGCTGGGGCTGCGCACGCCACTGCCGAGCTCCTGGAGGGGTCACGGCACAGGGTGCCGAATACCGCTCTGCTGCGCTCTTTGATTACCTTATCGTACCACACGAGTCTGGCTAAGCAAACACGCGTTCGCCGCCGTCCCAGGGCGGATGCAAGATCTATGAACCGGGCATGGTATCCGCAGATGACGCAGATTTCCAGCCCGTTTCATGCCCCACGCGTGTGCTGGGCGCGTCGGCGTAGGCGATGCGCCGAGTATAGCATGGGGCGGCGGTAGACCTAGCCTTGCGCACCGAAACCCTGCACCCCTTTTCGTCAGGATGTCAGAATTACTTGACATTTACGACAGGCAGCGTTACAATGCCTATGTCGTGTATTTTTGATATTATGTCAGATATATCTGACATAGCATGGAGCAGAATATGATGGATCTCTCATTTCAGGAGAAGAGCCTGTGGCTGATGTTCGTCAGCCTCATCGGGAGCTTCGGTTTCTACTTCATGTCGGTGCTGCCGACGCAGGTAGTAAACCTCATGCCGCATCAGGTGGTGCTGTTTGTGCTGGCGATTGTGCTGCTGATGCTCATGCAGGTTGTAGGGCACATCGTGATCGCGCTCGTAAACCGGCGTACAGAGACAGATGAGCGAGACCGGCTGATCGAGCTGAAGGGCTCGCGCAATGGGGCGTACGTGCTGGCGACAGGCGTTTTCCTGACGCTCTGCGCGGCTCTGGTGACGGAAGGCAATTTTGCCTTCACGCATATCCTGCTCGGGTTCTGGGTACTGGCGCAGCTGGTGGAGATCGGCTCGCAGCTGTTTTTGTACCGGCGGGGGGCGTGAGCGATGGGAAAGAGTACCGGCCTGATCACGAACAACCTCCGCGCACTACGCTTCCATTGCGGCGAGATGACGCAGCAGGAGCTTGCAGACCGGGTCGGTGTCACACGTCAGACGGTCAACGCGATCGAGGGGAATAAGTACTCACCGTCACTGGAAGTCGCGTTCCGAATCGCGCGGGTGTTCAACGTCCCACTAGAGCGGACCTTCCAGTACCGTGAGGAAGTGCGTGCTGAGTAGCTCCCATGAAAGCCTTGTGCGCACAGCTCCTGCGAGGTGATCAGCATGGCTAATCCCTGCCCCGAGTGCCGCGCGCCAGTTCCCGCCGGTGGCGCCTGTCTGGACCACTTTCACACCCTGCTGGTGCTGGAGGCGACATTCCCCGGCGCCGCTGGCTCGATTCTGCACTTCTACGCCGTGGCCGCCTACAACCTCCAGCACCCCGACAGCGTCGGCCTCACTGCCAAGGCGCTCCAGAGCCTGCGTCGCAATCTCGCCGACGTCCTGGATGGTAAGCTCTCGCTTGAGCTGCTGCGTCGGCGGGTGCGCCGCACCGCTGATGGGCCGACCCGCGTGCGCCGTCGACAGGGTGAGCCGCCGGTGGATTGGTATCGCGGCCCCTGGACGGTGAACGTGGTCGACGTGCTCACCGCGACGGCCGCCTCCTACCCTGATCTTGTCGAGGACTGGGCGCGGGGGGTGCGAGGCACACTTGACGCACAACACAAACGCCCGGACGATGATCGCCCGGGCGTTTGCTAGGTTGTGGTGGAGATGGGGGGATTCTCGTTTCAGCCTCTAGGGCTCTCCAGAGCGGTATTTTTCAGCGAAGTGTAAAATATTTCGCGAGTCTTTCCCTAACGCTGCTCGTCGTGGAGGACCAGGACGTGCGGCCCTTCCGCTTCTGGTACGGGCAGCGTACAATGAGGGCAGCCAACTTCACAGACTCCACGGAGGTGTCCGATGACCACCCAGGAAGTAACGCTCAACCTCCCCGAGGCAGTGTACAACCAGATCCGGCGTGCTGCTGAGAAAGCACACCGGCCGGTTGCCGACCTGCTCGTCGAGGCGGTGATAGCTGCGGCGCCGGCGATGGAGCCATCGGCCGGCCCATTTCGCGCGGCGCTCGCGCAGCTGACCTACTTGAATGACGCGGCGCTCTGGCAGGCGGCACGGGCAACGATGCTTGAACCTCAACGTGAGCGCTTGGAAGCGCTGCACGGGAAGCAGCAGCATGAAGGTCTGATGACCGTTGAGCAGGAGGAAGAGCAAGCGCTCCTTGCACTTTACCGTGAGACCATCTTAGTCCGAGCGCAGGCGGCGCTCCTCCTCAAACAGCGCGGATACGATGTCAGTGACCCGCAGCAAGTCGCTCCACTGGTATGAGTACCACGCGCATCTCGCCCGCGCTACGCCAGCGTGTGGCCGAGGCAGCCCGCTATCGCTGTGGCTACTGCCTGACAGCTCAGCGCATCATCGGCCCGCTCCTCGAGGTGGACCA
>JAYUYB010000692.1:0-7446 GCA_043752655.1 Chloroflexota bacterium | reverse complement strand
GTATCATCGCGTGCTCTGCCGCTAGCGCAGCTGCGTTGCGCACGCCCGCAAGACCACTTGGGGTACAGCGGCGCCCGCTGCCATTTCTGGTACAATCCAGCAGATTGCGGGGCGGCGCAGGTCGCTCACGCTTCCTTGTGCGGTAAACGTGGCCGCCCGGCGGCCTGAGGATACGAATGGCGAGCTCTGCCTCGGGCGAGGCCCTGCCGCGTGAGCGCGGCGTTGGCTCTGCCCTGACAATAGCGCGGGTTGGTAATCTGCGCCCCTACCTGCTGCTGGCCCTGCTGACGGCCTTGGTGCTCACCCTGGCCTACGCGGTGCGCCCGGTGGTGCGGATCGACATGGGCGGCGCCTTTGACGCGGCTTTCCTGCGCAACTTTAATGGCCGCGAGATCGACGCCTCCGAGGCCGACGCCGCGAGCTTCCCGTGGCCCGCTGGCCAGCCCACGCTGACGGTGCCGGGGCGCCGCGACGGCCTCTGGATCGCTACGCTGCGCCTGGCCCCCGGCCAGCCTGAGGGCATCCTGGAGGAGGCGGCTGTGGCCGTGAATGGCGAGCGCGTGGATATGCCGCGCCGCACGCTCACCACGGTGGTGGTTGGCCTGCCCCCAGAGATCGCCGCCGCAGACACGCTGACGTTTAGCTTGGTCTCGCCGCTGGTGGGCGGCGCCCTACCCCCGCGCGACCTTGTGGGCGAAGTAGCGCTGGCGTCCGCCCGCACGTATCGTTGGTCCACGGGGGAGAGCGAGATTGTGCTGCCGAACCTGGGGCGCGGCGCCTGGGCCGTGGAGCTGGCCGTGGTGACGGCCCACCCCGATGGGCAGCCGGTGAACGCCCAGCTTTTTGCGGGCGAGCGGCTGCTTGCGGCGCTGCCCGACAGCCCCGCGCCGCGCCGCGTGCGCCTGCTCGTCCCCCCCGCCGCCATGCGCGATGGCAGCATGGCGCTCACGCTGCGCGCTAACACGTTTGACGACCCGCGCCCGCTCGGGGTGCTGCTCTCTGAGGTGACAGTGGCGCCGCTCGCTGGCGGCCTCGCCACAGCGATCCCGCCCCTTGGCGGCCTCGGCATGGCCCTGGTGGCGGTGCTAGGCGCCTTCGTTAGTCTCAGCCTTGTAGTAGGGGACAGGGGACAGGGGACAGGGGACAGGGGATCGGCGCAGGTCTGGGCGGCGCTAGGCGTGGGGGCAGCGCTGCTGCTCGGCGGCTGGGCGCTCACGCTGTATCGATTCCCGAGCAGCTTCATGCTGCCGCGTCTGGCGGGGCTCGCCGTCTGGAGTGTGCTGCTGATGCTGGCGCTGCGCCCGTTTACCGTCTGGCTGTTTCGGGCGGCGGGCGTGTCGGTGGGCAGGGAGGGAACAGAGGACAGGGAACAGGGGACAGGGGCCGCTGCGCTGCCGGCTATCGGCTATCGGCTATCGGCTATGCGCCACCGTCGTTTCTAAGTATTCTGCTGCTGCTCTTTATTGTGAGCTACTGGCTGAAGTCGGTGGGCGCACTGTTTCCCTACTTTGCCGCCGAGGATGTGCTCTGGCATATGACGCGGGCACGCTGGATTCTCAACGGCGACCTGCCACAGCTGTATGGGATCAACAGCCCGCTGAACGACTCGACCATGCCTGCGGCCGAGTGGGGCGCGAACCGCCCGGTGATCCCCTACTCGCCCTGGTTCCACATGTTCGCCACGGTGTTCGCCTTCTCGCCGCTCGGCATGGACCTGACGGCGAACCTGTTCAGCATGCTGATCGACAGCACGCGCGTTATCCTGATCGGCCTGATCGCGCTCAAGGCTGGGCTGAGCTGTCGGGGCGCCCTGCTGGCCGCCGCCACCTACGCCGTGCTGCCCGTGGCCTTCCTGCTGCACTCCTGGGGCAACATTCCCACCACAGTGGGCCTGTGGCTTACGCTGGTCTGCAACACGCTGATCTTCTGCTGGTGGGATCGCCTGCACGAGCGCCGCGTGATGGTGACACTCTCGCTGCTGCTCTTGATGACCTTTCTGGAGTACACCGTCACCGGTGTGTTTATGGGCGTGTTCCTGGTGGTCTTCACGGCGATTGTCTGGCTGAACGGGCTGCGCGGGGGGCCATGGGCGGAGAACGTGCACCCGCTGCGGGCCATGTGGACGGCCGCAGGCGTGGCGATCGCCCTGGCGCTGCTGATCTACTACGGCCAGTATATCTGGCCGGTCATCCAGCAGACACTGCCGTACATGGGCACGGTCTTCACACGTGGCCCGGAGAGCGTGGGCGTGGAGCGGCCGCCCTTCGGCCAGTACATGGCGGCCTTCGTGCCGCACCTGGATTACCGGATCTGGCCTGGCGACTACCTCTACTTCGGGCTGCTCATCCCGCTGCTCTTCACGCTGCCCGGCTTCGTTGCCCTGCGCGGCAGGCCCACTGTCTGGACGCTCTTTGCGGCCTGGGGCACGGTGGCGCTGCTGTTCTTGCTCGCTGGCTACCGCATCTCGATGGTAGACAAGCAGCTGTTCTACCTGCTGCCGGTAATCTGCGTCTGCTGGGCGCTCTACGCGGATCGGATCTGGGCGCGCGGGCGCTGGGGCCGCTGGCTGGTGGTGGTGCTGCTGCTGTTTAGCCTCGCCAGCGCGCTGGACCAGTGGGTGCTGCGCATTGCTAGCTCGCCGGTGCGCTGGTGACCGGGAGACCGGGAGACAAGGAGACAAGGAGACAAGGAGACAAGGAGACAAGGAGACAGCCTGACAGCACCGATAGGCGCTCCTTGTCTCCCGGTCTCCTTGTCTCCTTATCTCCTTGGCAAGAGTATGCTGCGAGATCACACCAAACAAGCTAACAGAGCTCGGATCGGCGCGGTGGCGATCACGCCCCCAAGGGCGCTCGGCGCGCTGATGCTAGCGCTGGCGGCGCTGCTGATCGGGGCGGGCGCGTACAAGTACGCCAACTGGGGCCACGGCTTCGACATGGTGGACTTTCACATGCCGATCTGGGGCACAACCCAGGGCCGCTTCCTGCTGGTGTCGCGCTACAACTTCACCGATACGTTTATGGGCCTAGACGTGGCGCTGGGCTTTCTGCCCGCCATCCCCTTCTACGCCCTGGTGCCCTCGGCCTACACGCTGGTGGTGCTCCAGACGCTGCTGCTCGTGTCGGCGGCTGTTCCGGTCTACCTGATCGCTCGCGACCGGCTGGGGAGCGGCTGGGCGGGGGTGGCCTTCGCGGCGCTCTACCTGCTCTACCCGACCACGCAGTTTATGGGGATGGCGGCGCCGTTTCAGCCGCGTGTGCCAGCGCTTGTGCTCTTCTTCTGGGCGTTTTGGGCGCTGGAGCGGCGGCTGCTCGGGCTTTTTCTGGCGCTGCTGTTCACGGCCATGCTGGCGCGCACCGACGCGGCCCTGGTGACGGTGGCCTTCGGCATGTACGCGGCGCTGCGTCGGCTGCCCTGGCGCTACAGCGTGCCGCCGATCCTGGTTGGCCTGATCTACTTCTACGTGGCGATCAGCTACGTAACGCCGCTGTTTTACAGCTCGCAGCTGCCGCCCGTGCAGGCGGCGGATCTGCCGTTCGACCTGAGCCGCGACTATAACAATCTGTGGCCGTGCGGCGTGAGCCCCCAGGCCTGCTACTACATGCATCTGGGTGTTGGTATCCCAAATATTGTAAAGAATATCCTGACCCACCCGGTAGAGATTTTCTTCTTCATCTTTCAGCCCGCCAAGCTCGCCTACCTGGGGCTGATGTTCGGGGGCCTGCTGCTGCTGCCGCTCTTCGCCCCGCGTGAGCTGCTGCTGGCGGCGCCGATCTTCGCGATCAACCTGCTCTCGAACCGCGTCTACCAGTATGTGATCACCGAGCAGTACCAGATTCTTGCTATCCCCGGCATGGTGATCGCGGCGATCTATGGCGGCGCGTGGCTGTGGGAGCGAGCAGGGGACAGGGGACGGAGGGGCGCCCTGATGTTGATCGGCATGGTGCTGCTGGTAGGGCTGCTGAATATCCTGCTGAAGAACCCGGCGGTCTCGGCGCTGCGCAACCCCGAGCGGCCGGAGCGCGTGGCGATCATGGAGCGCATGCGGGCCGAGATCCCGCCGGATGCGAAGGTGGCGGCCACGTCGTTTCAGGCGCCGCATCTGCTGCCGCGCCTTGAGCTTTTCTACATCCCCGGCGGCAAGATGCACCACCAGGCCGAGGAGGCCGACTATGTGTTCATTGACCGGCGCGCCGCTGGCCTGCGCGATCAGCTGGCGCTCGGCAACGATATTCTTGGGCGCCTGCTCGCCGACCCCGCCTGGGAGATCGTGGACGAGGCCGATGAGCTGATCCTGCTGCGTAGGCGGTAAGCTTCCGGGATGCTCGCAGGAGATAGCGGCAGGCTAGAGCTAGCTTGGGCGAGTATCCCGGAAGCTGTAGGAGACGAGCGTGCGGGAAGCTGAGGCGCTTGAAAACGCGATTGACCCCTGGCTCCAGCATATGCGCTGGCGCGGCGACTTTGTGCGCTGGCGCGAGCGGCGGCTGAACCAGGAGCAGTATCAGGGCGAGCGTGTCGCCATGCTCGCGGGCGCCGCCGGGCAGCTTGCGGGGCTGCGCCTGCTCGACCTCGGCGCCGGTATGGGCGGCTTTGCGGTGGCGGCGGCCCTCGGCGGTGCCCAGGTGACGGCCTGCGAGTACAACCCGGCCTACTGCCGGATCATCGAGCTGCGCGCCGCGCGCCACGGGCTGCGCCTGCCGGTCTTCAACGCCGCTGGCGAGCACCTGCCCTTCCCCGACGCCGCCTTCGACGCCGTAACCGCC
Source organism: Chloroflexota bacterium (assembly GCA_043752655.1). Classification (GTDB taxonomy): domain Bacteria; phylum Chloroflexota; class Chloroflexia; order Chloroflexales; family Chloroflexaceae; genus OHK40. The sequence goes on along the minus strand of JAYUYB010000692.1, from coordinate 2,683 downwards.
TGGGATGTGCTTGAGCATGTGCAGGACCCGCAGCGCGTGCTGGGCGAGCTGGCGCGGGTGCTGCGTCCCGGCGGCCACGCCCTGATCACGGCGATCAACCGGCGGGCATGGGTGGACCCGCACTATCACATGCGCGGCCTCAACTGGCTGCCAAGACCCGTGGCCGAGCTGCTGATCGCAGCGCGGGGCCGCAGCAAGGCTGGCGCCGCCTTCCGCGACATGCAGCGCCTTAGCGAGATGCATTACTTTCACTACCCGGAGCTGCTGCGCATCTGTGGCGCGCTCGGCTTCCGCGTGCGCGACATGCGCGAGCAGCAGCTGCGCGCCGGGCAGTTTGTGAGCCGCAAGGCCAGCCGCCGCGCGCTGCGCACCGGGCTGCGCACCGTGGGATTGGAAGGCGCAGCGTACCGCGCCCAGCGCCGCTGGTACGTGGGCATGTTCGAGCTGGATCTTGAGAAGTGCTGAGTGCTGAGTAGGCACGCAGGGCGATCAGAAACGACAAGCATGACGAACTCGGAGCTTGGTCCGCAGCCCTCGAAGCTAAAGCCGCCCTCGCTCGCCTCGCAGGTGTCGCGGGCTGTGATCTGGAATACGCTGTTTGTGCCGCTGCGCCTGGTGGCAGAGGTGCTCGCCACGCTCCTGAAGCTCAACCGGCTCTCGCTGGCGAGCTTCGGCCTGCTGGCGATGGTGAGCGGGGCAAGCAAGCTGTTTGGCACCGCGATCGACCTTGGCACCACGCGGGCGCTGCCGAAGTACATCCCCGAGACCAACCGCGCCGGCGGTGCCCTGGCCACGCTGCGCCTCTTGCAGCTCGTCCTTGCCGCGCAGCTCGGGCTGCTGCTGGCGGTGGCGGCCGGGCTCGTGATCTTTCAGCCCGCCTTTGTTGGCTATCTCAACGGCCTGATCCTCAACGATGCACGGCTCGATCTGCCCTCGCAGACGCGCCTGGTCGACTTCGTGGCGGGCTTCGGCTGGCTCCTGGGCGCTACGGTGCTGGCACTCCTGTTCTTCGGCGTCTGCTACGACATGCTGATGGCCTACCTCAGCAGCTTCTTCAAGCAGCGCGCCTGGAACAGCGTAGACCTGGCGGCCAAGGTGATGCCGCAGCTGCTGATTGTCGCGGCGATCCTGTCTGGCTGGGACATCCTCGGCGTGCTCGGCGCGATGGTGCTGGCCCCCGCGATCGCCGTGAGCCTGGCGGCATGGCAGGTGCGTCGGCTGCGCCGTGAGCTGGCTGCCGCCCAGCCCGAGCGGTTGACCGTCGACGCACCGCCGCTGCGGGCGTGGCGGAACTGGTTGCCCACAGGCTTTGTGCGCTACTCCGCCGTCTCGTTCCTTATGACGGCGACCGACCTGATCGCCAGCGTGAACTTTGCGATCTTCCTGGCCGGCGACCTTGGCGATGTGGCGGTGCTCTGGGCGGGCAGCTCGCTGGTGGCGATGGCCTTGGGCTATCTGTACACGCCGATGGTGGGCGTGCAGGTGCCGCTCTTCGCGCGCGTGCGCCAGGGCGAGGGCGGCACGCTGAACGGGGCGTACCAGTCGCTGGTGCGGCTCCAGTTGCTGCTGCTGGTGCCCGGCGCCGTGGGCCTGATGCTGCTCGCCGACCCGGCGCTGCTGGTGGTTGGCCCGCAGTACCGCGAGGCGACGGCGATTGTGTGGGTGCTGGTGCCCTGCCTCTTTATGGAGTGCCTGCTGACAACGGCCCACAACGCGCTGATCGTCTACGAGCGCCTGCCGATTATTGTGGCCTCGCGCCTGATCACGCTGGCCGTCGTGGCGCCGCTGGCCTGGCTGCTACCAGAGCGGGTAGGCCTGGTTGGCGTGGCGCTGGCCTTCGGGCTGGCCCGCGTGGCGTCCGGGCTCTGGGTGACGAGCAGCGGCGTGCGCTTGCTGGGCCTGCGCTGGCCCTGGCTCTTCACGGCGCGCGTGCTGGCGGCCTCGGCAGTGATGGGCCTGCTGATCGTCGCGGCGCGCGGCCTGTTGCCCAGCCTCCCCACCCCGGTTGCGCTCGCCGACCGGCTGATCGAGGCCGGGTGGCTGCTGGCGCTTGCCGCTGCGGGCGCCGTCAGCTTCTTTGCCGCTCTGCGCCTGCTCGGCGGCCTGGATGCGCACGACCGCGCCCAGCTGGAGCGTATGCGGCTGCCGCTCAAGCGCTGGATCCTGCGGCTGCTCTAGCGCATTTTATCCGCAGATGACGCAGATTACGCAGATTTCCGCGCACTATGCGGGCCGGGCGCGGCGAAAAATGGGCCGGACATCTGCGCAATCTGCGTCATCTGCGGATAGAACCAGCTGCGTACCCTATGCGGATCTGCCTCTACAACCTGACCACGACGACGAAGTATGGTGGCGTGGAGAGCTTTGTCTGGGATCTGGCCCGCGAGCTGGCCCGGCGCGATCACGCGGTGACGATCATCGGCGGGGTTGGCGCGCGCCGCGAGGCGGCCCCCGGCGTGCGCGTGCTCACCTTTCCATTTGTGGCGCGCGGCCTGATCCAGCGCCTGCCGCCCCTGCGCCGCGCCTACGCCGAGGCCAAGCTGCTGGAGCGCCTTTCCATGGGTATCGCCGCGCTGCCAGAGCTGGCCCGTGGCGGCTACGACCTTATCCACATCCAGAAGCCCTACGACATGGGGCCGGCCCTGCTCGCCCGGCGGCTCGGCGGCCCCAAGCTGCTCCTGGG
>JAYUYB010000691.1:0-3001 GCA_043752655.1 Chloroflexota bacterium | reverse complement strand
GCCTGGGCACCTGGATCGGGCCGCTGATCGCGCAGCAGTCACGCGATCTGGCCGCCGCCGCACCCGAGGTGGCGAGCCGCATCCAGAGCTTCTTTCGCGGGCGCGAGCAGATTGAGCTGGGCGGGATCGTCTTCGACCTGGCGCCCCTGGAGGCGCAGCTGATCGCCACGGTGAGCGACTTGGGCGCACGCCTGAGCCAGAGCGTGCCCCAGCTGGTCTTCTCGGCCCTAGAGACAGTGATCTACCTGCTGGTCTATCTGATTATCACGTTCTACCTGCTGCTCCAGGCCGGGCAGCTCAAGCAGTGGAGCATAGGGCTGATCCCGCCGCCCTACCGGGCCGAGATCGGCGCCCTCGGTGCGCAGATCGACGGCGTGTTCAGCGCCTATATTCGCGGCCAGCTGCTGCTGATTGTGATCATGTCGGTGCTGCTCTATATCCCGCTCAGCATCCTGCGCGTGCCCTACGCTCTGGTGATCGCGGTGGCCTCCGGCACGCTCGAGATCTTGCCGATCATCGGGCCCTGGACGGCAGCGGGGATCGCGATGGTGGTCGCGCTGTTTCAGCAGGACGTGCCCTTCGGCCTGTCGAATGTTGGCCTCGCCGCCCTGCTTGGGATCATCTACTTTGTGCTGCGCCAGATCGAAGACCATTTTATTATCCCTAATGTGATGGGCTCGCTGGTGCAGCTCCATCCGGCGGTGGTGATCTTCTCTATTCTGGCTAGCGGCGCGCTGCTCGGCGCGTTCGGCCTGTTTATCGCGATCCCTGTGGCCGCCGTGATCCGCATCCTGCTCAGCTTTGTCTACCGTAAGCTTACCGACAGGCCCGAGCTGCCCCCGCCGCTCCCGCCCGCGCCTGTGCCAGCTACGACGCAGCCGCAGGCAAGCGCGCAGGGAGCGACAGATTGAGCTTCCGGGAAGGTCGTGGCGAAGAACAGTTTCGCGCTGAGCTTCCGGGAAGGTGTCTCGGCAGCGTGTGGCTCACGGTGGCTCACCTTCCCAGAAGCGTTTCATGGAGAGTACTCTATGCTTCAGTTTTCGCACGATCCCGACGCGGGCACGCTGTATGTCTATTTTACCGAGCTGGAGGCGGGCCAGGCGGTGGACACGCTGGAGTACCCGGCCCACCTGCTGCTCGACGCCGCCGGCCGGATCTTCGGCCTGCGCCTGGATCTCGACGATGAGCTGACACTCTCCAGCCTGGAGCTGGCGCTCGATGGCGACTACGAGCGCCTGAAGATGGACACAGGCCACCTGACCCTGCGCATTTCCAACGAGGCCCCGGCCCGCGTTGTGGCGCTGGCCGACACCGCCATCCTCGACCTCGACGGCGACGAGACGGTGCTTGGCGTAGAGCTGCTGGTGCCCGCCGAGCTGCGCACGCCCGAGGCTCTGGAGCGCCTGGCACCGCTGATGATCACGCTCGACGAGCTGCCCGAGGGCGGCGAGGGGCCTGCGGTGTTTGATGTCTCTGAGGAGGACGGTAGACGGTGGACGGAGGACGGGGAGGAAGAGGGCGACGAGGAGACAGAAGGAGGAGACAAGGAGACAAGGAGACAAGGAGACAAGGAGACGGAGGACGATGGCCAGGAAGCTGGCGATAACCCTGAAGAGGCGAAGCTAGGGGCAGTAACGTCCACCGTCCACCGTCCACCGTCCATCCTGCCACCGTCTACCGTCCAGCGTTTACCGTCTGCTGTCCCACCGTCCACTGTCCACCGTCCAGCGTCCACCGTCGTCCGCTCCGGCTTCGTCGCCCTGGTGGGCAAGCCGAATGTGGGCAAGAGCACGCTGCTGAACGCGCTGCTGGGGCAGAAGGTGGCGATCGTGTCGCCGCGCCCGCAGACGACGCGGGTGCCGATGCGGGGCATCCTCAGCCGCGCCGACGCCCAGATCGTGTTTGTAGATACGCCAGGCATCCACCAGCCGAACCACGCGCTCGGTCGCCTGATGGTGGACCTGGCGGAGAAGACGCTGCCCAACGCCGACGTGATCGGCTTTATGGTGGACATCAGTACGCCGCCGAGCCAGCTAGACAGGCGCATCGCGGCGCAGGTGCAGCGGGCCAGAGGCCGCAAGCTGCTGATCTTGAACAAGGTGGACATCCGCCCACGTGGCGTGGGCACCTACCTGAATGCGTATCGCGAGCTGGGCAGCTGGGAGCAGGAGCTGGCGATCTCGGCGCGCAGGGGGCTGGGCCTGGAGACGCTGCTGGAGGAGATTGTGGCGCGGCTGCCCGAGGGGCCGGCGCTCTACCCCGAGGATCAGATTACCGACCAGAGCGAGCAGCAGCTGGCGGCCGAGTTCGTGCGTGAGAAGGTGCTGTATCACACCGAGCATGAGGTGCCCCACGCGGTGGCGGTGGAGGTGGAGGAGTGGGAGCAGCGCGAGAAGCTGACCTACATCCGTATGACGATCAATGTGGAGCGGGACGGCCAGAAGGTGATCGTGATCGGGGCGGGCGGCCTGATGCTGAAGAAGATCGGCAGCGCGGCCCGCTTTGAGATCGAGCGCATGCTTGGCGGCCCGGTCTTCCTAGAGCTGTGGGTGAAGGTGCGCCCGAACTGGCGCGATGATGCCTCGTCGCTGGGGTGGCTCGGCTACCGCGCAAAGGATTGGAAGTAGTCAGGCAGCGCGCAACAAACCTGGCTCGCGGATCGTACCTAAGTGGTGATGATGCTACCTGTACCCAAAGCTGGCGGGAGCCCTATGGCCGAGGAGATACTCTGCCCGAGCTGCCATAAGCCAAATGTGCGCCGCGCCAAGTTCTGCGCCTACTGCCGCGCCGACATGGTGCTGAATAACGATGCGCCCAAAGACGAGCGGCGCTATGTGATCACGCGCGTGATCAAGGCTGGCGGCCAGGGCGCGGTGTACGAGGGCATCGACGAGAGTGGCAAGGTCTACGCCATCAAGGAGATGCTCGACAAGTTCACCGACCCGAAGGAGCAGGCCGAGGCTGTCGCGCGCTTCGACGACGAGGCGGATCTGCTCCAGGG
>JAYUYB010000690.1:0-7475 GCA_043752655.1 Chloroflexota bacterium | reverse complement strand
TGGACGGTGGACGGTGGACGGTGGGTGGCTATCAGCTATACGCCCTTGCGGGCTACCCAGAAGATGCGTTGGGTGTGGGGGGCTGGCGCGCTGAAAGTGAAGCTGTCGTAGTGGGCCTCCACGCGCAGCCCGGCCTGCTCCAGCAGCGTGTCCACCAGCTCGGGCGGGTAGGCCCGCTCCACGTGGAGCTCGTCGAAGCGCTCGTAGCCGGTGGCGTCGTCGCCAACGAAGCCGGTAAGGCGCATACTGTTGGTTCCCTCGACCGGATCAAACTGGCTGCGCTCGATCTGCACGTAGCCGTCCTGCTCGCGCACGGCACACTCGCCCCAGTCGAACTCCAAGAAGTGACGCGTGTTCATGTCGGCCACATAGAGCCCGCCAGGGGCGAGCGCGTGGGCGGCGGCGACGAAGCAGGCGGCCAGGTCAGCGGCGCTGAGCATATAGTTCAGGCTGTCGTAGGTGCAGGTGGCGAGGTCGAAGCTGGCCGCCGGCACAACCCCCGCAACCTGGCGCATATCGCCGAGCACAAAGCTCACGTGCGCCGATGCGGGGCCGCCTGCCGCCTTGGCCTCGGCCTGGGCGAGCATGGCTGCGGAGCTGTCGAGGCCAATCACGCTCCAGCCCTCGTCGGCGAGCAGCAGCGCGAGCGTGCCCGTGCCGCAGGCGAGGTCGAGCGCGCGGCGGCCGCTGGCGGGGTGGCGCACAAGCAGCTCCCGCAGGTAGGCGTGCGACAGGAGGGCGAAGCGCACCTGGCCGCTGGCGTCGTAGAGGGGGGCGTAGCGCGCGTAGATCGACATAACGAGTGAGGAATGCAACATGCAACATGCAAAATGCTGATGGCTCCTGGGTCGGATGAGCAGTGCTGCTCACCAAGCATTGTAGCACGGCGCTATCGCAGGGCGGATGGGCTGGAAAGCTATGGCATCTGTGGGCAACATGCCCGGTTCATAGAGGCCGCATCAGCTCTGGGTTGGCAGGGGCTCGGCGGAGGCGAGCGGGTACCAGAGCGAGACGATGAAGCCCACGACGATGTGCTGGAGGTTGAGCAGCAGAAACAGGGCCGAGAGCGTGATCGCCTGCTCGGTGGTATAGCCGTAGGGCAGCAGGATCGCGATTAGCACGGCGTCGCGCACGCCCACGCCCGCGATCGAGATCGGCAGCACCTGGAGCACGGCGATCAGGGCAGAGGCGCCCACCACCACGTAGAGCGGCACCAGGCTAAGGCTGAGGGCCAGGAAGAGCAGCCAGAGCCGCAGGAAGGTAAAAAAGGCCGAGCCGAGCGAGAGCAGCCCAAGCTCGACAACCAGCGCGGGGCGCAGCGTGAGACCCTGGAGCTGCTCGTTCCAGCGGCCAAGCGTGGCGGTGAGGCGCGGAGCCACGCGCGGCAGGGCCACGGTGAGCATCCATGTGCGCGGGCCACGGGCCACGAGCAGCACGGTGAGCGTCGTAAGGCCGAGGCCCATCAGCAGCACCAGGGCCGTCTGAAGCTCGCGGCTGGGCAGCAGCCGGCCCAGTGCGAAGATGCCAAGCGTGGCGAGCGCGGCCATCACCAGCAGGTCGAAAAGCCGGTCGAGGATCACGCTGAGCATGGCGGGCGCAAGCGGCTGGCCACGGTCGCGTAGGTAGACGGCCTTGAGCAGATCGCCGGCCTGGCCGGGGGTGGTAGCGCCGTAGAACAGGCCCACCGTGTAGAGCGCGCATGCGGTGGGGAAATCAAGCTGCAGGCCCAGCTCGCGCATGATCCGCAGCCAGCGCCAGGCTTTGATCAGCACGAAGGGCGGCATGAGCAGTAGCGAGAGCAGGATCGGCCAGAGGCTGGCGCCGCGCAGCGTGGCCCACAGCTCCACCAGGTTGGCGTTGGCGAGGAAGAGAATCAGCAGGGCCGGGCCGAGCAGCCGCAGGAGCCAGGGGAGAATTTTTTTCATGTTACTCGTCGCGCCGCTGGAAGCGCAGGGCGGCGATCTGCTCGGCGAGCAGGCCGAACATAAAGATAATAATGCTGCCCACAAACAGCAGCAAGGCCGAGTTTGGCAGGTAGAGGCCGCGCGTCGGGTCGAGCAGGAAGATGTTGAGCAGCCAGGAGAGCATGCCGAGCGCGAACATTGCCACGGCCACCGGGAAGTATACCCGCAGGGGCGCAAAGAGCGAGATGATGCGCAGGATGATCAGGCCGAAGCGCACGCCATTCTTGAGCAGCTTCTGGCCGCTCTGGCCGCCCTGTCGACGCTGGCCCTCGATGGTGACGAAGCCTACGCCGTAGCCGGCCTTGAGCAGGGCGAGCGTGCTGGTGGTGGGATAGGAGTAGCGGTTGGGCAGCAGGTGGACGAACTCCATGATCACGTCGCGGCGCATAGCCCGAAAGCCGCTGGTCAGATCGCGCACCTCGGTCTCTACCAGGTAGCTGCCAAGGGCGTCGAGCGCGCCGTTGCCAAGGCGGCGGGCCAGGCTGTCGCCCTGGGTGTCGCGAGTGCGGGCGCCCACAACCATATCGTAGCCCTGGGCGACGCCGCCGAGGATGGCGGGGATGTAGCGCGGGTCCATCTGGCCGTCGGCGTCCATCAGCAGGACCACATCGCCGGTGGCGCGGCGGATGCCGGTCTTGACGGCGGCGCCGTTGCCGCGGTTGGCGGGGTGGCGCTCCACGCGGGCGCCTGCGGCGCGGGCCGCTTCGGCGGTGGCGTCGGCGGAGGCGTCGTCCACCACGAGCAGCTCGGCGTCGGGGAGGGCATCGCGCACGCGGCGCAGCACGGCGGCGATGCCCTCGGCCTCGTTGTACGCGGGGATCACTACGGTGACGGTGAACGGGTAGGGCTGTTGCGCCATGGGGGCGCTTGTGGGGTCGCTGACGGCGACGGTCATGCTCGGTTCCTGTTTACCTGATCTTCCAGGGCATCATACACCTGCTGGAGCCGCCCATCCCGCCGCCAGGTGCGAAAACAGGTTGCCACGCTACTCCAGTTGGGGAAATCCTTGGGCAGGTAGCGCCACTGGCACCCCGTGCGCAGCCGATAGAAGATCGCATTCAGCACCGCGCGGCGATCAATGCTCGGGCGTACCCCACGATAATGGGCAGGCTGCGCCAACATCGGCGCCACCAACCCCCACTCTGCGTCGGTCAGGTCCGACGGATAGGTTTGACCAGCCTGGAGCGCCGCTTCCGGGCGGTAGCGGGTCGTCGCCATGCATGGCTCCTCAACGCAGCGGGTGACCAGAGCAGCATCCTACCACGCATGCCCCACCGCATCAAGGATTAATTAAATACAGCCTCTGACGGCTTTATGACTGGTGGTCTTTGGTCCGCTCAACCCGTGGGTCGGTCTGGTGCCCAACATGCTCATTTGCGACCCGCCACGGGTGCCTGTGATTTTGTACAATGCACGCGTGACACAACCCGCATCTACCTGCATCGCCCCAAGGAGCCTTTCGATGATCGAGGCCCACCAGCTTAGTAAGCAGTTCAGCGGCTTCGAGGCCGTGCGCGGGATCGACCTGGAAGTTCGCCCCGGCGAGCTGCTGGCCCTACTTGGCCCCAATGGCGCTGGCAAGACCACGACCGTTCGCATGCTCGGCGCCATCCTGCGCCCTAGCGGCGGCTCCGCCCGCATCTGCGGCCTCGATGTGGTGGAGCACGCCCAGACGGTGCGCGGCAAGGTTGGCCTGCTCACCGAGTACCCCGGCCTCTATGGCCGCATGTCCGCCGTGGAGTATCTGGATTTCTTCGGTGGTCTACTTGGCCTGGGGCCAGGGCTGCGCCGCCAGCGCGCCGAGCTGCTGCTGCAGCAGTTTGGGCTCTGGGATGCCCGCGAGCGCAAGCTCGACGGCTACTCCAAGGGCATGAAGCAGAAGATCGCCCTGGTGCGCGCCCTCATCCACGACCCGCCCGTGCTCTTTCTGGACGAGCCCACAACGGCAATGGATCCCCATAGCGCCCGCACGGTGCGCGACGCGATCGGCGAGCTGCGCAGCGGCGCCCGCGCGATCTTGCTCACCACGCACAACCTCGCCGAGGCCGAGCTGCTGGCCGACCGCATCGCGATCATCAGGGGCGGCCAGATCATCGCCTTGGGCAGCTTCGACGAGCTGGGCCGCCAGCTGCTTGGCGCTACGCTCTACGAGCTGCGCCTGGCCCCGCCGCTCTCGGCGGCCCTCGTGCCGCCGCTGCTCGACGGCCTGGTGACGGTGGAGTCGGTGACGGACACGGCCATGCGCTACCGCTGCGCCGAGCCAAACCTCGTGAACCCCCAGATTCTTGCCCGCCTCGCCGCCTGCGGCCTGCCTGTGCTGGCCCTCGCCGAGCTGCCCCGCAGCCTGGAGGAGGTGTATCTGCGGATTGTTGGGGAGGAGCATGCAAATGTCCAAATGCAACATGCAAAAGGGCCGGGCACGCCGAGCACGGAGAGCCTTGCGCCAAAGCTCGACACGGCCTGAGCCAGAGGCTGACGCTGGGGAACAGTCGTCTTGCTGTGGTTTTGCATTTTGCATTTTAAATTATGAACACATCCAACATCATAGCCATTGTGCGGCGCGAGGTGCGCGAGATGCTGGGCGACTGGCGGATCGTGATGCCGATCGTGATCCTTACGCTGGTGCTGCCGAATCTGCTTGCGGCCGCCGCCACCCAGGTGGTTGGCTTTGCCGGCGACGACGGGCTCACCGGGCGCCTGGTGCCGTTTGCCGCGCTGCTGGTCGGCTTTATCCCGGCGAGCTTCTCGCTGATCGCGGCGCTCGAGTCGTGTGTGGGCGAGCGCGAGCGCAATAGCCTGGAGTCGCTGCTGGCCATGCCGCTGTCCGACAGCGAGCTCTACCTTGGCAAGCTCGTCTCCTCGCTGCTCACGCCCCTGATCTCCAGCCTGGTGGCCATGCTGGTCTTCAGCGGGCTGCTGCTCGGCTTCGCGCCCGAGCTCTACTTCGGCGCGATGACGCTCTCACGCCTGCTGCTGCTGATCATGCTCGTGGCCTGCATGGCGCTGGTGATGGTGACAGGCGCAGTGGTGATCTCCTCGCATATTACCTCGGTGCGGGCGGCGAACCTGATGTCGAGCTTCATCATGGTGCCGATGGCGGGCGTGATGCAGCTGGCAGCGCTCCTGATTATCAACGGGCGCTGGCCTGAGCTCTGGCTGGTGGTGGCGGCGCTGATGCTGCTGGCGGCCGTGCTGTTGCGCGTCGGCATGCACACTTTTAGCCGCGAGGAGCTGCTGAGCCGCGAGCATCGCCAGGGGAGGATTCGCCTCCCTTGGATGCGCGGTGGACAGGCGACGGGCGACGGGCGACGGGCGACGGTGCAGTCTCCCGCGCTCCAGATCGCTATGCGCGAGCTACGGGAGACGCTCAGCGACTGGCGCGTGCTGATCCCGCTGTTCGGGCTGGCGGTGGGGCTGCCCCTGGCGCTCACGGCGGGCACCGGCTTTGCGCTGGGCTTTGTGCCCGACGATACGATTCTGGGGCGGCTGGTGCCGTTCGCCGCGCTGCTGGTTGGCTTTGTGCCGGCGAGCTTTGCGCTGATCACGGCGATCGAGTCGTTTGTGGGCGAGCGCGAGCGCAACAGCCTGGAGTCGCTGCTGGCGATGCCCATCTCCGACAGGCAGCTCTACGCGGGCAAGCTGATCGCGGCGCTGCTGGTGCCACTCGGCGGCAGCCTCGCGGCTATGCTCGTCTTCCTGGGGCTAATGCGCGTAACCTACCCGGAGCTCTACGCGCTAGGTATGTCGCCAGGGGTGCTGCTCCAGATCCTGTTGATGGTCGCGGTGATCACGCTGCTGATGGTCGCGGGCGCCGTGGTGATCTCCACCCACACGGGCAGCGTCCGCGCCGCGACGCTGCTGGCCTCGGCGATCCTCGTGCCCACGGCGGTGGCCATCCAGCTCCAGGCCCTGCTCTTCATCGCCCAACGCTACGACGTGCTCTGGTGCGCGCTTGGCGCCCTGGCGGTGGTGGCGGTGGCCTTTGTGCGCAGCGGTATGGCTAGCTTCAACCGCGAGGAGATCCTCTCACGCGAGCACGAGGAGCTGAACCTGCGCCGGGTCTGGGCGAGCTTCCAGACGTTTCTGAACGAGTACCAGCCTGCGGGTGTGCAGCCAGATCGCTACCATGGGCGGCCCTTTGCGCCGGGGCGATTCTACCGGGCCGAGCTGAGGCCGCTGCTGCGCGAGCTGCGCCTGCCCCTGGCCTTTGCGGTTGTGGCGGTGGTGTCTGGCCTGGCCCTGGGCGGCTACCTTGGCTACAGCGGGGTAGAGTCGCCGCTTGGGCAGCTGGTGGACGCGGTGGGCGAGGCGCCAGCGCCCTCGCCGCTCCTAGCCCTGAGCATCTTCGCCAATAATATCCGCGTCTCGGTGCTCTCTAATCTCTTCTCGGTGGTGAGCTTCGGGCTCTTCGCTTTCATGGTGCCGGCGGTGGCCTTTGGGCAGATCGGCCTGGTAAGCGGGGTGCTCACAGCGCGCGGCGGCAGCTGGCTTGCCCTGGGCGCCGATAGCCCGCTCCAGTTTCTGCTCGCCTATGTGCTGCCCCACGGCATTGTGGAGCTGCCCACCTTCATCCTGAGCGCGGCGCTGGGGCTGCGCATTGGCGCGGCGCTGCTGGCCCAGCCGCCTGGCTTTACGGCGGCGCAGAACTTGCTCTGGGCGCTGGCGCAGTTCGTCAAAACGTGGCTGCTCGTGATCCTGCCACTGGCCGCGCTTGGCGCCCTGATCGAGGGGCTGATCTCGCCGCTGGTGATCCGCGCGCTGTACGGGGGGTAGCCGGGCGGCGGGCATGTTATCCACAGATGCCACAGATGTCCGGCCCATGTTTGGCTCCCACAGGGTGCTGCGGGCTATCGGCTATTCTGATACCCCCCACACGTATCGTACAATGGGCCGTCGGCAACGCTGCCTGCGGCCAATGCTAGTTGAACAAAGGACATTATGACGAGCGATACATACGCCAGCGCGGCGCGGCGGATTATGGCGGTGCTGTTTGTAAGCCAGAGCCTGGCCTCGGCGGCCTTTATCGCCAGCATCACGGTGAACGCGATCGTGGGCGCGGAGCTGAGCGGTCGCCAAGAGCTGGCCGGGCTGCCGACCACGCTGCTGCTTTTTGGCGCTGCGGCGGCGGCCTACCCGGCCGGGCGCTTCATGCAGCGCTTCGGGCGGCGGCCGGGCCTTACAATCGGCTTTCTCTTCGGTATTATCGGCATGCTGGTGGACGGCGCGGCGATAATCATACACTCCTTCCCGCTCTTCCTCTTCGGCCTGCTGCTGGTCGGCCTGGCGCGCGGGGTTACCGACCAGAGCCGCTACGCCGCCGCCGACGCGGTGCCGCTCAGCCAGCGCGCCCGCGCCATTAGCATGGTGGTCTTTGCGGGCACGGTGGGCGCCGTGGGCGGCCCAGCGCTGGTGGGGCCGCTCGGGAGCGTGGCCGAGTCTGTGGGCATGCCTGCCCTGGCGGGGCCGATGTTTGGCGCCGCGCTGCTCTTTGTGATCGGCGCCGTGCTGCTG
>JAYUYB010000689.1:0-3008 GCA_043752655.1 Chloroflexota bacterium | reverse complement strand
CCCTATTGTAAAGCCAGGGCGACCAGTTATACGGATAGTCATTGTCGGGAGGCGGGCGCGTGAACGCGCGCCGTGGGGGCGCGGTGCGCCCGACGCCCGCCTGCGCGGGCGGGTCTGAACGCGTCGGCCTGCGCCGACGCGCGGCCGCAGGCCCGGCCGCTGCGGTTTCAACTGCCTGGTTCTGGCAACCGCGCAGACCATGACGTAGGCCTAAGTATAGCCAGCCTGTGCAACCAGCCTGCCGCGCCAGCCGTGGTACTATACGACGCTCGGCATAGTGCTGGGCGCGAGCATCGAGGAGCGCGCGTGCAGTTGCTCATCAGCGGCAGCTTCTGGTCTCAGCCCTCGGTTGGCAGCGGCCAGTACCTCCACGGCCTGCTTGCAGCCATGCCCCAGGTGGCGCCCGAGCATCGCTACGTGTTGCTGCGCCCGGCCGCCACGCCCGCCGGCCCGCCCCTGCCGCCCGGCGTCGTCGGCGCCGCCCTGCGCACGCCCTTCGACCGCGCCAGCGCCAACCTGGCCAAGCTCCACTTCGAGCAGCTGGCCCTGCCGGCCGCCGCACGTCGCCTCGCACGCGTGCCAGAGCCCACGGTGCTCCTGGTGCCCTACTTCGCGCCGCCCCTGCGCTCGCGCGTGCCCGTCGTCGTCACCGTGGGCGACATTATCCCGCTGCTGCTGCCAGAGTACGGCGGCGGCCCGCACGTGCGAGCGTACATGCAGCTAGTGCGCCGGGCTGTGCGACGTAGCGCCCATGTGCTCACCTTCTCGGCCTGTAGCCGCGACGATATCGTGGCCCACCTGCGCCTGCCCTATCCGCGCGTCACCCCGGTGCTGCTCGCGGCCGGCGCACAGTACGGCCCCGGCAACCCGGCGGCTGCTCGCGCCGAGGTGGCGCGCCGCTACGGGCTCACGGGGCCGTTTATCTACTACGTTGGCGGCCTCGACGCCCGCAAGAACCTGCCCACGCTGCTGCGCGCCTTCGCCCTGCTGCGCGCACGCGGCGTGGACGCCACCCTCGCCATCGCAGGGCGGGCCCTCGGGCGCGACCAGCGCCTCTTCCCCGACCTCGACGCTTTAATCACCGACCTGGAGCTCGGCACGGCCGTGCGCCGCATCGACGTGCCTCTCGCCGATGGCCCGCTGCTCTACCAGGCCTGTACGCTCTTCGCATTTCCCTCGCATTACGAGGGCTTTGGCCTGCCGCCCCTGGAGGCCATGGCCTGCGGCGCGCCTGTGGTGGTGAGCGACGCTAGCAGCCTCCCCGAGGTGGTGGGCGATGCTGCCCTGCGCGTGCCCCCCGATGATGTCGTCGCCTGGGCAGCCGCCCTCGGCCGCCTGCTGAGCGACCCCGCCCTGCGCGCCGAGCTGCGCGCCCAGGGGCTGGCCCAGGCCGCCCGCTTCTCCTACCATCGCGTGGCCCAGGAGACGCTCGCTGTGCTGGAGCGGGCGGCTAACAGCAGCCGGTAGACGACCGCCCCTCAGCTATCGGCTATCGGCTATCGGCTATCCTTCCTACCCCGCCTTCACCGTGCCCACTGGGTCGAGGCCGCGCAGCGTGGCGCCGATGAGGTCGCGGTTGAGCCGCGCGATCGTGTCTAGGCTGATCTCCTTGGGGCAGACGGCCGAGCACTCGCCGATGTTGGTGCAGTTCCCGAAGCCCTCTTGATCCTGGTGGGTCACCATGTTGATTGCGCGCTGGTAGCGCTCGGTCTGCCCCTGTGGCAAAAAGCCCAGGTGCGTCGCCTTCGCGGCCACAAACAGCATCGCCGACCCGTTTGGGCAGGCTGCCACGCAGGCCCCACAGCCAATGCAGGCCGCCGCGTCCATCGAGCTGTCGGCCTCCGGCTTGCCTATAGGGATGGCGTTTGCGTCCGGCGCTGTGCCGGTGGAGGTGCTGATAAAGCCGCCCGCCTGGATCACCCGGTCGAAGCTCGATCTGTCTACCACCAGGTCCTTGATGATCGGGAAGGCCGACGCGCGCCACGGCTCGATCACCAGCGTGTCGCCCTCCTTGAAGCTGCGCATATGCAGCTGGCAGCTCGTGATCGCCTGCTTGGGGCCGTGGGCTACGCCGTTGATCATCAGCGCGCACGAGCCGCAGATGCCCTCGCGGCAGTCGTGGTCGAAGGCGATCGGCTCGTCGCCCTTCAAGATCAGGTCCTGGTTCACTACGTCTAGCATCTCCAGGAACGACATGTCGGGGCTCACATGGTCGGCCTGGTAGGTCGTAAAAGCGCCTGGGGCCGTGCGGCTCTTCTGCCGCCAGACCTTGATCGTCAGCTTCATGGTCGCGGCTCCTACTTGTAACTGCGCTGGCTGGGCTTCACATACTCGAACGCCAGTGGCTCTTTGTGCAGCTCGGCCTTGCCGGGGTTGCCGGTGTACTCCCAGGCGGCCACGTAGGAGAAGTTCTCGTCGTCGCGCTTCGCCTCGCCGTCCTCGGTCTGGCTCTCCTCGCGGAAGTGGCCGCCGCAGCTCTCGGTGCGCCGCAGCGCGTCGAGGCACATCAGCTCGCCAAGCTCCAGGAAGTCGGCCACGCGGCCCGCCTTCTCCAGCTCCTGGTTCATGTCGCCGCTGTCGCCGGGCACCTTCACGTTCTGCCAGAACTCCTCGCGCAGCGCGGGGATGCGCTGCAGCGCCGAGCGCAGGCCGGCGTCATTGCGCGCCATGCCGCACTCCTCCCAAATGATCTTGCCAAGCTCGCGGTGGAACGAGTCCACGGTGCGCCTGCCGTTGATATTCAGCAGCCGCTGCACGCGGCCCGTCACCTCGGCCTCGGCCTCCGCGAAGGCGGCGTGGCCCGTGTCCACATTGCCCGGCTTGATCTGGGCCAGGAAGTTGGCGATCGTGTAGGGCAGCACAAAGTAGCCATCGGCCAGGCCCTGCATCAGTGCCGAGGCGCCTAGCCGGTTCGCGCCGTGGTCGGAGAAGTTCGCCTCGCCGGCCACGAACAGGCCGGGCACATTGCTCATCAGGTTG
This sequence comes from Chloroflexota bacterium, assembly GCA_043752655.1. Lineage (GTDB taxonomy): Bacteria > Chloroflexota > Chloroflexia > Chloroflexales > Chloroflexaceae > OHK40. Next base: position 29 of record JAYUYB010000689.1, on the reverse strand, counting down.
TAGTCCACCCACAGGCCGCCCATGGTGTA
>JAYUYB010000688.1:0-7489 GCA_043752655.1 Chloroflexota bacterium | reverse complement strand
AAGCTACCGGCCAGCCCGACCTCACCGTCGCCGTTGCTGCTCACCCAGCTGTTGCTGCTGGCGACGCAGGCTGCGCTGAAGTCGGCCACCGTACTGTGGACCAGGCTCCCCGACTGGGGCGTGCTCGTCGGCGCGCTGGTTGCCGTCTGGGCCGTCGTAGGCGTGGCTGTGGGCCCAATGGGCGTATTTGTCGCGGTCTGCGTCACCGTGGGCGTACTCGTCGGGGTCTGGCCGCCCTGGACATAGCTGGCGACGACATTGTGGGTGCCCGCGCCAAGGCTCAGGAAGCTCGTCGCGCGCCCGCTGATCGTCTGGGTTGTCACCCCGGCGCCAGCCCCATTCACCGTGGCGGAGCTAAGCGTTTTGCCGCCAAAGCTATTCGGGAGCATCAGCGATTGGGCGTCGCCGCTCGCTGGCACCACCACGCGGAAGCTCAGCGTCCCACTAGCCGCATCCCAGACCAGGCTGTCGACGCTTGTGGCGACGCGAGCCTCGGTGTAGTTGAGCCAATGCTCGGCCGTCCACATCGGGATGCCGAGGCTAACGGCGTGATCCATAATGCCGTGGACCCAAGGCGTCACCTCGCCGAAGGGGTAGTAGTCGACGTGAAACTGCGTGGCCAGGGCCGTATAGTTCCCGGCCTGGCTCTGGTCGATAGTGGCGCGGCTAATGTCGAGGGCCTGAGCGGTGGTGTAGTTCCCAGCGTACGAACTGATGACGCCGATCATCGCCTCATCGATCAGCGTGGTCGCCTGCTGGTAGATCGGCAGCAGCGCCCCGCTCTCGTTCACAAAGCGCATCGGCAGGCCGCTGCCCGTGATGTACCCCTGCACCTGGCTGCCATCGGTCCGTGTGATCGATGGCCCCCAGGTGTAGAAGGAGAGGTCCATGCCAATGCCGTGGTTCGCCATCACGGTGGCGGCATCGGTCCACCCTTGCCACTCCACCTGATGCATGCGCTCGGTGCGGCTCGGCGCGCCGCGGCCCTGGCTGCTGAACCAGTTCTCGTTGGTGACAAAGGCCTGCTCGAAGCTCACGCCGTCCGCATAGGCGTACGGGTGCAGGCCAACCTCGTGCCCAGCCGCGCGCCAGGTGGCGGTGTCTGCGGCGGTGGGGTTGGGGGCGTAGCGGGGCGCGTAGAGCGAGATACGGCCGCCGCGGCTCGCGACGTTGTTCACCAGGCTATTGAAGTGAACCGCCGGCTGGCCGTGGTCGTCGCCCGTAAGCACCAGGATTGTGCGCTTCGCGTCGGGGAAGTACCACAGGCGCGGCAGCGGCGTGCTGTCGGCCAGCAGGTCGCTGAGCACACGGCTGAAAAACCGCATCTGGATGTCGGCGGTCGGCAGGCTCACCCGCTCTAGGTCGATGGCGTTGTAGAAAATATCTGTGGTGCGGATGGGCGGCTGGCCGTCGCGGTCGACCCCGGCGTTGGCCGGATTGCCCTGCCGCGCGTAGGCCACGCTGCGTCCCAGGTCGTAGGCCCAGGTTGCCGTGGAGCCCGAGCGCAGCACCGCCGCATACGTTGTGGCAGTGCTGCGCCCGCTGTAAAGCTGGGCGAGCGTGCTGGCGCCCGCGCCTGGCGTGAAGTTGCTCGCGGTGCCGTAGAACGGCAGCGAGACGCCGCTAAGGCCGGCGCCCGTCGCGTCGGCCGTATTGATCGCAATGTAGCCCTGGGTGGTGTTCGTGCCGGCCCGTGTGAGCCCCAGCGTCGCGTCGAGCTGTGAGTCTGGGCGCATGGCCACAAGGCGGCCGCCGCCCGCAACATAGCCCGTAAACAGTGTGGCCTGTGCTGACGTAAGCGGTGTCTCGGCCAGCACCACGAGCTTGGCGGCGGTAAGCGTGGGGCTGTCGAGCGCAGATAGCTCGACCGTGGTAAAGCTGGCGATGCCCTCGGCCCGCAGGATCTCGCCGAGGAAGGCGCCAAACTTATTCGGCGCGGCACTGTTGACCACGAGCAGAATCGGGGCGGCCCCACTTGCCCTTGCTTGCTGCATCTGGAGGCCCGTCAGGCCGCTGAGCGCAAAGGCAACCAGGAGTGCAAGCATCAAGGCATAGGGACGCCGCCGTGCAGACATGAAGTGTACTCCCAATGACAGGCACGCGCCCAGGGCGCAGAGCGTACAGAGAATCCAGTGTCAGGTCACTGGATCATCGCACCACGCTGTAAACCGGGGCTAAATCTGACAGGGGGGGGGATGACACTTCATTTAGCGGGCGTTTATCTGAGCAGGCCCTCACCCCCAGCCCCTCTCCCTCAAGGGGAGAGGGGAGTCCGCAACAGCACGCCGTCAGAGCCCCCGCTCCCGCTCAGGGAGAGGGGGGTTGGGGGTGAGGGTCTACACCTTACTAGCGGCGGCGCCACCAGAGCACGGCGCCCAGCAGGCCAAAAATGGCGGCGACCGGGAGCAGCGCCAGGCCGATCAGCTGTACGCCTTGCAGCTCCCAGGCTGGCTGCCCGCCAGGTGGCGGCGTCTCCCGCGCGGCCTCCGACAGCGGCACACTCGTCGGGCGAAGCGGCGCTGCCGTAGGCGTGGGCGGCGCCGCCGTCGGCACCGGGGTGAAGACGGGCGCAGGGGCGATCGCCGGCGTATCGAGTGGGAGCGTGCTGTACCAGATCTGGTAATGCGCGCCCTGGTCGCTGCCAAACAGGTCGTCTGCGTGCCGCGTAAACCAGACCGCATGCAGCTGGTTCCCGCCCGCCACCACCAGGCGCGGCCACTCCGGGTAGAGCTCATTGCCCATCACCACTTGCGGCGCCGACCAGCGCGCCCCATCCCAGACAAGGTGCAGCAGCCAGGGGTTACTGCCCTCACTGCTTCTGCCGGTGGGAAAGCCCGACAGAAGCAGATGCACCCGATTGGCGCTGTCGGCGGCGAGGGCGTAGCGGTCGAGGTTGTTGTCGTTGATGTCGCGTGCCAGCACGCCCGGCACCTCGCCCAGGGCACCCCACGTTGTGCCGCCGTCGCTGGAGGACTGGAAGTAGATCCGGTTGCTCGCCGCATCGCGAAACACCACCAGCGGGTTGCCCTGCCCATCCACGGCCAGCGCCGTCTGCTGGACCGGCGCGTCCCCCGCCGTAAAATGCACGGCATCGCTCCACGTCTGCCCGCCGTCGTCCGAGCGCCGGTACACGCCCGCCAGCGGCTTGCCCGCGCCCGCGTACCAGTCCACACCTTGGTCCCACACAGCGTGGATGCGGTCGCGCGCGTCGATCACGATCTGGGGCCGGTTCTCGCCCTCCTGGCTGTAAGAGAGATTCTGCGGCGCCGACCATGTCAGCCCGCCGTCGCTCGAGCGGCGGTAGAATAGATCTGAGCACCCAGGGCAGATTGGGTCGTCTGCGGGCTGGACAGCCTCAGACCAGAGGGCGTGCAGGCCATTCCTGCTATCGACGGCCAGAGCCGTGTAATACGCGATGTCGCCCGTCAGTGGCTGCGGCTGGCTCCAGGCCCGCGCCGACCATGCGTCGGCCTCTGGCGCTGAGCTGGCGAAAATACGCGTGTGCATACGCACCACCAGGTGCAGCAAGCCGTCGCGCCCGGCCACCAGGCTGTTGCGCACCGTGTAGCCGCCCAGCCCCGTGAACAGAATATCGTTGGTCGCCGACCAGGCGCCGCCGCGCAGCTCGCGGTAGCGCAGCAGGTCGATCGCCTTGGTGCCGTCACGCGGATTCTTTGGGTCGGGATCGCCGCTCGCCCAGACCACGTGGACACTCCCGTCGGGGCCAACCGCCATGTCAGGAAACCAGGAGAAGCGCGCCGTGTCGGACAGCTCGAAGGGCTCGCTCCAGCCTGCGCTCTGGGCCCGCGCGGATCTCAGACCGACTAGCACCAGGCATGCGAGCGCAACGAGCGCCAGAAAAAGCGTGTAGACGCGCCTCATGGGCCGTCGCTCTCTGCGGCCACCATGCGCCGCACAGCAATCAGGGTGCCGAGGAAGATCCAGCTAAACACCGTGTACTTGTAGCCCGCGATGCCCTGGTTGTAGGCGAAGGGCAGCACCCAGTCGCCGAGGACCATCGCGAAGAGCGCGCCCACCCAGCCACCCGTGGCGATGATCGTCACGGTGCGCAGGATGCCCGGCGGAGCGCGGCGCGCAAGCCGCCAGCCCTCCCACAGGCTCACGCCCATCAGCCAGAGCCAGATCGCGCTGCCAATAACGCCGAACTGGGCCACAATATCCAGGTAGTTATTATGGGTCGAGCGGGCCTCATTGGGAAAGTACGACATATAGTAGATCGCGTAGCCTGCTGGCCCCGTCCCCAGCAGCGGGTGCTCGCGGAACACACGCCAGCTCTGCTGGTAGATAATCAGCCGCTCCAGGCTGCCATCGTCGATATTCGCCTGGGCCACCGACTCAAAGAAGCCTAGCGACAGATAGATCGCCGCCCCACCGATCAGCACCACCGGGAAGAAGGCGCGCCGCGAGCGCAAGAAGGTGATCGCCGCGATCGCCACCAAGCCCGGCATCCAGCCCGAGATCCAGCCCGAGGTGACCACCATCGTCTGGTACAGCGTCAGCACAAGCACGGCCACAAGCAGCGCTCGCCAGTGCCAGGCAAGGCCGGGCTGCACGATCAGCAGGCCGTAGGCGCATGCGACCAGCCAGAGGCTCCAGAGACCTCGGTCGTTCAGCAGGCTCTGCGGGATCGCGAAAAGCTGCGTCAGGAGCATCAGTCCACCGAAAACCAGGAAGCAGCCGAGCAGATATTTGAGCTGTCTTTTTGTCGTGACGAAGTTGCCGATCAGTAGGGCTGCGCTGAGCGAGACCAGGATCGTGGCCAGAGCGCCAAACTGCGTCACGATGAAGGACGAGTCGCTGATCAGCCCTGGATCGCGCCAGGCCAGGCTCCAACCAAGCGACACAATCGTTACGGCGGCGAAGCTCAGCAGGGGCAAGTTGAGCGGCGAGGGCGTCAGGCGCCACTCGCGGCGCACCAGCATGGAGAGCGCCCACACAGCCGTGAGCAGCAAGGCGAGCAGCAGGCTGAGCGGCAGGCGCGTGTCGGTGCCCGTGGGTAGCTCCACGTGTGGCAAAATAAGCGCCGTGAGCGGCAGCGCCAGCACCAGCAGCTCGAAGCGATAGAAGGCGAGCGAGAGGATGCCCACCACGCCGACGGGCGCGAGCAGCAGCAGCGCGTAGCGCCCGCGCCCACTGCCCATAAGGGCGCCGAGCAGCAGCGCGAAGCCGAGCGCGCCCAGGACGCCCGCACCGCGCAGGAGCCAGCTGGGCAGGCGTGGACGCAGCGCAAGCAGATGCTCCATCAGCGCCCTCCCGTGCTAGCCACGCGCTCCAGCAGCGCTTCGAGCCGCGCGACGCTATGCGACCAGTCGTATGGCGCGGCGGCCCGCCGCCCCGCTGCGGCTAGCTCCTCGCGCAGCCCCGGCGACCCGAGCAGCCGCACCGTGGCGGCCGCGAAGGCCGCTGGGTCGTCGGCGACCAGCAGATCGCGCCCTGCCGTAAGCTGGAGCCCCTCAACGCCCTTGCTTGTCGCGATCAGCGGCGTGCCAAGCGCCAGCGCCTCTAGCACCTTCAGGCGCGTGCCGCCGCCCTTGCGCAGCGGCACCACCTCGGCCCAGGCGCTTGCCACCGCAGGCCGAACATCGTCCAGGTAACCGGTGAACTCCACGCCGTCGACGGCGGGCAGGGCGGCGATCTGCTCAGGGGTGGCTTTGCCCGTCACGCGCAGGCGCACAGCGGGCCGCGCTTGGCGCACCTGCGGGTAGATCGCGGCGAGGAAGTGGGCGACTGCGTCGAAGTTCGCGTCGTACGAGATCGCGCCAGGATAGATCAGCGTGTCGGGGGCAGGCGCACGCACCACGGCGGCGCAGCCCGCCACGTCCACGCCGTTCGGCACCACGGCTGCCGCCACCCCTGCGGGCGCGAGTGCTGAAGCTAGCGCGGCCTCGGCCTCGGAGACGGTGCTGTAGCCCGCGAAGCGGCGCAGCACGGCGCGCACGTAGCTAGCGGTCTTCCACCAGGTGAGCCCGGCGCGCAGGCGCCGCTGCGGGCTGGGCGCGTCGCGGTACGGCTCGAAGAGCCGGGCCAGCTCCAACTCCTCCAGCACCACCGGCGCGCCAGCAAGCTTCAGGGCGTACGGGGCCATGTGCAGCTGCGACGCGATCACACAGTCGTAAGGCCGTGATGCGGCGAAGCGCTCTACGGTCGCTGCCATGGTGGGCTGATAGTTCGCGGCCAGCGAGCGCGGCTGCGGCGAGATCAGCCCCGCAAGCTGGCCCACCCTGCGGTTCGCGAACGGCGCCAGATGCAGCAGCCGCACCTCGCGGCATAGCGTGCGCAGGTGCTCCGCCCGCTCGCCATCGTCGCCCTCCGGGCAGAAGCTCACAAGGTCCACCTCGTGGCGGCGGCCAAGGCCACGCAGCAGCTGGTAGACACGCAGCTTTGAGCCGTTGTCGGCTGGGAAGGGGCACCAGGCTGAGAGGAAGAGGATCCGCATTGAAGGTCGCCTATTGTGCAATAGCCGATAGTCGTATCATGTCACCCTGAGCGGAGCCGCAGGCGCAGTCGAAGGGTCTTTGTGGGCGTCCTCGTCAGATTCCTCGCTGCGCTCGGAATGACAACCTTCGTTGTAATACTAATACGGCCCACGGCCCCAGCGTGCGCTCAGAAAATCCAGCGCCCCCCGGCAGATCGCATCGCGGTGGGCTCGCTGCGCGCGCCACTTGGGGCGCAGCGAGTAGCTGATAACCGTCCGCAGCGTGCGCCCGCCCGTCACCAGCCATGCGGCCACGGGCGCATGGTGCTTCTGAAGCATCAGCAGGTGGTTGCGGGTATTGTAGTAGCTCACCGACGGCTTCGGTTTGTAGTCGCGCTGCACGCCCTTGTGCCAGAGGCGCGCCGCCGGCACATTGAGGATCGCCCAGCCCGTGCGGCGCGCCCGCACGCACCACTCCGTCTCCTCCCAGTAGTAGAAGAAGCGCTCGTCGAGCATGCCGACCTGCTCGATCACCGCCCGCCGCACCATGATCGCGCAGCCTGAGACCCAGTCTACTGCGAGGGTACCACCCGGCGACGGCGGCAGCGGCGCGTTCTGCCCGATGTGCCGCGCTGCCCAGTAGCGATCCAGCGTGCCGCCGGCCGACTGCACCAGCGCGGGCTCGTCGTGATGAAACACTAGCGGCCCCACCACGCCAACCTGCGCATCGGCCTCGCCCGCCGCCACCAGCTGCTCCAGACAGTCGGGCGCCAGCAGCGTATCCTCGTTCAGCACGAGCACCCAGTCGGCGCCTGCGGCGAGCGCCGCTGCGATGCCAACGTTGTTGTTACCGGCGTAGCCGAGGTTCTCGGCCAGCGGCATGATCTGCACGGCGGGGTAGGCCGCACGGATCGCCTCGACCGACCCGTCGGTTGAGGCGTTGTCGAGCAGCAGCACCAGCTGGCGTGCGTAGCTATTCCGCTGGAGCGACTCCAGACAAGCCAGCGTGTCATCGCGCCGGTTCGTGTTCAGAATCACCGTGGCGACGAGGGG
>JAYUYB010000687.1:0-3011 GCA_043752655.1 Chloroflexota bacterium | reverse complement strand
ACTACAACGAAGGTTGTCATTCCGAGCGCAGCGAGGAATCTGACGGATACGCCCAACCAGACCCTTCGGCTGCGCCTGCGGCTCCGCTCAGGGCGACGGGAGCGCTAATTCGGGCTTGGGAAGATCCCCTGGAGCGCGATAATGAAGTTGAGCGTGAGCGAGGGCTGCATGTTGGTATGGGGCTGGCTGCCGCCGACGCTGCTGATGCTGGCCGGGCTCAGCGCACCGCCGCCGCCGCTGGCAGTGTACGGGGCGAGGCTGGATGAGGGCAGGTAGCCGCTGGAGCTATTCGGGTCGCCGTTGCCTGCCTTGAAGCTGTGGGTATGCGCCGGCAGCTCGGCCTGAGTGAGCGTGTGGCGCTCCTCGCCACCGCGCTCGCCAAGCGTAAAGCCACTCCCCGTGTGGATCGGCGTGCGGCCCTGGAGGCTGGGCAGGGCGAAGGTTACGCGGCCATCGCCGCCAAAGGTGGTACCGAGCAGCGAGAACAGGGCCTGGTTCTGGTTGATCGGCAGCAGCTGGCCGTTGCAGAGCGCCCAGCCGCGCGGCGCAAAGTTGAAGGAGATGATCCTGACCTCACTGAGAAAGGGCTCACTCATGGGGTGGCTCCTGCTAGCTGCGGGGCGGGAAGACGCCCTGAAGCGCGATGATGAAGTTCAGGGTCAGGAATGGCTGCATATTGTTGTGCGGCAGGCTGCCGCCTGCGATAGCGAGGGCCTGGGGGCCAAAGTTGCCGCTGGCAGGGGTGCGCAGGCTATCTCCGAACTCCGAGCCGGCCCAGCTGGCGCCTGCGGGCGCGGGGGTGTTGGCGTCGGTAGAGGCGAGCGCGGCCTGGTGGCTGTGGATCGGCATCTCGCTGGCGAGCAGTGTTACCGTGTCGGCGCCGCTCGTCTCACCAAGATCGTGGAGCGACAGGCCGGGCCCCTGGCCTGGGTGCATCGGCGCGCGGCCTTGCATGTCGGGCAAGGCGAAGTTCGTACGTCCATCGCCGCCATAGGTAGTGCCAAGCAGCGAGAAGAGCGCGGTGTTCTGCGAGAGGGGCAGCAGCTGGCCGTTGCAGAAGGCCCAGCCGCGCGGCGCGAAGTTGAAGGGGACGATGCGGATCTCGGCGACAAAAGGGTCTGCCATAGGATTCCTCCGTACAGGGGCGGATTGCGGCACAAGGAGTGAGCCCGATCATGGCGATGGGAAAATCCCGAAGAGCGAGATGATGAAGTTGACGCAGAGGTAGGGCTGCAGGTTGGTGTGGGGCTGGCTGCCGCCCTGCCCGTTGATCGCGTCGGCGGGCAACGGGACGGAGGGCGCCTCGCTGGTGTAGAAGTCGCCGCTGTTGGCGACCGCCCAGCTATTGCCGGCCGGGTCGTTGGCGGTGCCGAAAGCGGCGCTGGCGGCGGGCTGGTGCGTGTGGATGGGGAGCTGGTTGACGGTGAGCGTTACGTCTTCCACACCGTCCTGATCGTTCAGCGTGCGCGTGGAGAGGCCCGCGCCGGTGCCCTGGTGGATGGGGAGCCGACCGCGCAGATCGGGCAAGGCGAAGGTAGATTGGCCGTCGCCGCCGTAGGTGGTACCGATCAGCTGGAAGAGGGTCTCGTTCTCCGAGATTGGCACGAGCTGCCCCTCGCAGAACATCCAGCCGGCCGGCGCGAAGTTGCCCCCGAACATACGAATCTCACCAACATATGGCTGGGCCATCGATGCTCCTTTGCGAACGCCTTACCAAGCGTCGGCTGCTTTAGGCGGCGTGGCGCCGCTCCATCAGGTAGTACATGCCGGTATCGCCAATGATCGCAAAGCCGAGGCGCTCGTACCAGCCCAGCACACGCTGGTCGAAACGGTAGACATGGAGCGTAATAGGCAAGCTGGCCTGAGCGGCCTCTGTGAGCAGCGCCTGCATCAGAGCGCCGCCGATGCCGCACCCGCGCTGCGCGGGGAGCAGCGCGATATCGAGCAGGTGCAATTTCTCGACGCTGCGCTCGATGTAGATGCGGCCCGCCGCGCCACCGGCGACGCAGATGATCTGGTGATCGCCCGTGGGGTAGTAGCTCTGGTAGTGGGCCTGCTGCGCCTGGAACTGCTGCCACAAGAACGCCTGGCGCGTGGCGGGGTCCCAGTCGACGGCGTCCAGCTCATCGGCGCGCGTGCTGGCGTACAGCTCGAAGAGGAACAGCTCGTCGGCGGGCTGAACCGGCCTGAGGGTGATCTGGTGTTGATGCTCACGCTCCACCTGGCGCTCCCTGGTGTGCTCAGAGACAGAGATACGCGGTGAGCCAGCCGGTCTTGGGGGTGGCGGCCATTGCAGCGATGGCGGCGCTAGAGGGATAGGCAAGCGGGATAGCCTCGCCCTCGACGGGGGCGCCGCCCCGCCAGCTGAAGGAGCGCATAGTAAGGGGCGCGCGCGTGACATGGCCATCGCGCTCGATGCGCAGCGGGCCGCGCGGACCGCTGACCGTGGCGCCGGGAAGGGCGGCGGCAAGGCTTGTGGGCGCGGCGCGGGCCGCCTCGATCAGCAGGCCGCTCTCGTAGCCGAGCACGACGAAGGGATCAGGGGCGCGGCCAACGGCGGCGAGCCGGGCCTCGAACGCCAGGTTGGCGGCCGGGTCGAGCCGGGCTGACCAGCCTAGGGGGCTGAGGACGCGCAGCCCAGCCGGGGCCGGGGCGGCGACGAGGAAGGGCGAGCCGAGCAGCGGGGTGTGCGCGGCGAGCCCGGATTCGGCGTAGGCCTGAAGGAACGCGGCGGCCTGCTCGCCCGAGTAGGCGGCGTAGAGCGCGTCGGGCCGGGCGGCGCCAACGGCCCGAAGCACAGCGGTAAGGTCGCTGGAGGTGCCAGGTGCGTGCGTCACATGTCTGGCGACGATGGTGCCGCCGCCGGACGCGACCCCGGCCCCGAAGGCGCCGAGCGTATCGTAGCCGCTCTCGTGGAACGACGCGATGCTCACGATGCGCGGGCCGAGGGTGGCCGCCGCCCAGGCGCCAGCGGCGTGGCTAGCCTGCCAGGCGCCAAGCGTGTTATGAAA
>JAYUYB010000686.1:0-7492 GCA_043752655.1 Chloroflexota bacterium | reverse complement strand
GCAACGCGGGCCTGAACGACGCCGAGCGCGCCGAGCTGGAGGCCACCCTCCAGCTGGAGCACTTTGTGCGGCGCCTCAAGATCCGCGCGCGTGAGAAGCTGGCTGCCGGCGCATGACCTACATCCCTGAGGCCCTGCGCCGCCTCGTTACCGAGCGGGCCGGGGGCCGTTGCGCCTACTGCCGACTGCATGAGGACGACACCTTTTTCATACACGAAGTCGATCATATCTACGCTGAGAAGCACGATGGGCCGACCGTCGAGGGAAATCTCTGCATCGCCTGTGCCGACTGTAATCGGCACAAGGGTAGCGACATCTGTTCGCTCGATGTGGAGACCGGCGCCGTGGTAGCGCTTTACCACCCCCTTCGTAATCGCTGGACTGCGAACTTCCAGCTGGCTGACACCGGCGTGATCGAACCGCTGACTATCCAAGCGAGCGTTACGACCCGCCTCCTTCGCGTCAACCGGCTCGATCTTGTCGCTGAGCGGGCCAGACTTATAGCCCTCGGACACTATCCTCACGAAGATACTTGATGCTGGTGCAGGTCACACCGTCCTACACATAACATAGGCGTCGAGCCATCGTGACGACAAGGAGACGCCCTGATGGAGTTCGAGCTCACGCCCGCCCAGCGGGCGGTTCAGGAGCGCGCCAGGGCCTTCGCGCAAGCTGAGGTGGCGCCACTTGCGGGCGCAGCCGACGAGCGCGGCGAGTTTCCGATCCACTTGGTGCGGCGCATGGGCGAGCTTGGCTTTTTGGGTGGCGCCCTCAGCCCCAAGTACGGCGGCAGCGGGATGGATTACCTGAGCGCGGCGCTAGTGTATGAGGAGCTTGGGCGAGCCGACTCGTCGGTGCGGGGCTTTCTGGCCGTCCACGCGGGCCTCGTCTCGGCCTGCATCAACGACTGGGGCAGCGATGAGCAGAAGCGCCGCGCCCTGCCGCGCCTCGCCACGGGCGAGTGGATCGGCTGCTACTGCCTGACCGAGCCCAACGCCGGCTCTGACGCCGCCAGCATCGAGACGACCGCGCGCGAGGACGGCGGCAGCTACGTGCTCAACGGCGAGAAGATCTGGATCACCAACGGCGGCATCGCGCATCTGGCGATTGTCTTCGCGAGCCGCGACCGCGCCGCCCGCCACAAGGGGATCTGCGCCTTCCTGGTGGAGACCGACAGGCCCGGCTTTCAGCGAGAAAAGATGGCCGGCAAGGAGCTCGGCCACAAGGCGTCGGACCACGCCCGGATCGTCTTCGAGGAGTGCCGCGTGCCGAAGAGCGCGCTGCTGGGCGCACCGGGCGAGGGCTTCAAGGTGGCGATGGCCGCCCTGGACCACGGGCGGATCGGGGTGGCGGCTGGGGCCGTGGGCGTAGCTCAGGCCTGCCTGGACGCCTGCGTAGCTTTCGCGCGCGAGCGACGCCAGTTCGGCAAGCGCATCGGCGACTTCCAGATGATCCAGGCCCAGCTCGCCGATATGGCCGCCGACACCGAGGCCGCCCGCCTGCTCACCTACCGCGCCGCCTGGCTCAAAGATCAGGGCCAGCCCTCGACCCAGGCCACCTCGATGGCCAAGCTGTTCGCCACGGAGATCGCGGTGAAGGCCGCCTCCGACGCGGTGCTCATCCACGGGGGCCGCGGCTACTCGAACCGCTACCCGGTGGAGCGCTACTACCGTGACATCAAGGGCCTGCAGATCTACGAGGGCACCAGCCACATCCAGCGCATTGTGATCGCGCGGGAGCTACTTGGCAAAGAGGAGCGATAGGAGCATCAACTATGCTGCGAGGCGCAGACCTGCCCATCTACTACAACGCCGTAGAGCTCCTGGAGCGCAACCTGGCGGCGCGGCCCGACAAGACGGCCCTGATCAGCGACGAGCGCACGCTTAGCTTCCGCGAGGTGGCGCACGAGGTGAACCAGGTGGGCAACGCGCTGCGCGGCCTCGGCGTGCGCTTCGGCGAGCACGTCGCTGTGCTTGCGCCAGACTCCGCCGAGTGGGTGGCCGCGCTCTTCGGCACGCTGAAGATCGGCGCGATCCATGTTGGCCTGAACACAATGCTCAAGCCCGCCGACTACGCCTACATGCTGCGCGACTGTCGCGCCCGCGCGTTGTTCGTCCACGAGTCGCTGCTGCCCGCCGTGGAGTCGCTGCGGGCCGAGCTGCCCCACCTGGAGCATGTGATCGTGATCGGCGCGCAGGCGCCTGAAGGAACGCAGCGTTACGCCACGCTGATCGCCGCTCAGAGCGCCGAGCTGGAAGCCGAGCGCACCCACCGCGACGACCCGTGTACGCTCAACTACTCCAGTGGCACCACCGGCGAGCCGAAGGGGATCGTCCACGCCCACAAGGATCTGCCGCTTACCGCCCAGCTCTGGGGCGTGAACGTGCTGGGGCTGCGCGAGGACGACCGCACCTTCGCCACGGCCAAGCTGTTCTTCACCTTCGGCACTGGCGGCAACCTGATCTTCCCCTGGTACGTCGGCGCCAGCTGCGTGCTCTTCGCCGGCACACCCCGCGTCGCCGCCAACGTGATCGGCCAGGTGCGGCGCCACCGGCCCACCGTGCTCTACAACTCGCCCACCAGCTACGCCGCGCTGCTCGCGCTCGCAGAGCTCGGCCCCGACGATCTGGCCTCGCTGCGGCGCTGCGTCTCGGCCGGCGAGGCGCTGCCCGCCCCGGTCTGGCACGCCTGGAAAGAGCGCACAGGCATGGAGATCATCGACGGGATCGGCTGCACCGAGATCTACCATATCTTCATCTCCAACCGCCCCGACGCGATCCGCCCCGGCAGCAGCGGTAAGCCGGTGCTCGGCTTCGACGTGCAGCTGGTAGACGAGCAGGGCGCGCCGGTGCTCCAGGGCGAGATCGGCAACCTGCTGGTGCGCGGCCCCACAACGGCTCTCGGCTACCTGCATCAGTACGACAAGAGCCGCCACACCTTTCGTGGCGAGTGGCTCTTTACCGGCGACAAGTACCGCGTGGACGAGGACGGCTACTACTGGCACTGCGGCCGCTCCGACGACATGCTCAAGGTGGGCGGGATCTGGGTGGCCCCGATGGAGGTGGAGAGCGCCCTGATGCGCCATAAGGCGGTGCTGGAGTGCGCCGTGGTGGGCGCGGGCGACCAGGCGAACCTGAGCAAGCCGAAGGCCTACGTGGCGCTGCAACCCGGCTACGAGCCATCCGACGCCCTCGCCGACGAGCTGATCGCCTTCTGCCGCCAGGAGCTCGCCGAGTACAAGCGCCCGCGCTGGGTGGTGTTCATGCCCCAGCTGCCGAAGACGGCCACGGGGAAGATCCAGCGCTTTAAGCTGCGGTCTTGAGGAGACAAGGAGACAAGGAGACAAGGAGACAAGGAGATAAGGAGATAAGGAGACAAGGAGACAGCCCGTTGTTGCCGCTAGGCGCTCCTTATCTCCTTGTCTCCCCAGCGAGCGCAGCGAGCGATGCTCCTTGTCTCCCTGTCTACCCAGCGAGCGCAGCGAGCGATGCTCCTTGTCTCCCGGTCTCCCAATCATCAATCTAGGAGGAAACCATTGCCCGTCTCCATCGCCAGCTCACAGCTGATCTACGCCTCGCTCAAGGCCTGCGGGATCACCATGCTCTCGGCCCTGCCCGAGACATGGCTGGTCCATCTGATCCGCATGGCCGAAGACGACCCTGCGATGACCCTCGTGCGGCTCGCCAAGGAGGAGGAGGGCGTCGGTATCTCGGCGGGCGCGCACCTGGCGGGTGCGAAGTCGGCTATGCTGATGCAGAACCACGGCTTCCTCCAGAGCGTCAACGGGATCGTCTCGCTGGCCCGCCTCTACCGCATCCCGCTGCTCATGCTGATCAGCTACCGTGGCGAGTTCGGCGAGCGCGACCCGTGGCAGACCGAGGGCGGCGGCGTTACCGAGGCGGTGCTCCAGGCTCTTGCCATCCCCGTCGCCCGCCTCGACGAGCCCGGCCACGTCGCCGCACGCATCCGCAAGGCCCAGGCCCTCGCCGAGTCGTCGCTCAAGCCCGTCGCCCTGCTGCTCTGTCGCGACCTGATGTGGGAGGAGGTGGCCTAATGCTACGAATCGACGCGATGCGGGCGATCTACCCGCAGCTTGAGCGGTGCGTGGTGGTGACGATTATGGGCGCCACGGCGGCGGAGCTCCAGAGCGTTGGGCACCGCCCAAACTTCTTCTACCTCCAGCACGCCATGGGCCTCGCCTCGTCGCTTGGCCTCGGGATCGCCCTGGCCCGCCCCGAGCTGAAGGTCGTGGTCTTCGACGGCGACGGCTCGATCCTGATGAATCTGGGCGGACTCACCACGCTGGCCCGCTACCGGCCAACGAACCTCGTCCACGTCGTCTTCGACAACGAGAGCCTGCTCTCGGTGGGCGGCTTCCCGACCGCCACCGCCACCGGCAGCGACATCGCCGCTATGGCCGCCGCCGCCGGCGTGCCCCGCACCGCCACCGTGCACGACCTCGACGCCTTCGTCGCCGCCTTCGAGGAGGCGCTTGGCACCGAGCAGTTGACCACGCTTGTCGCCAAAGTAGAAGCCATTGGCCCCAAAGCTTTCGTCACCGACCTGCCCCTGCTGGAGAATCGCTTCCAGTTTGCCCGCTACCTGAAGAGCCTTTAGCATTGCACAGCCAAGGGAGCCTTAGTTATGTCAAATGTACTGACCCAGCTCGTGGCAGAGCTTAACGCCGGCACGCTTAGGGTGGTGGATCTGACGCAGCCGCTTGGCCCAGACACGCCCGTGATCGGGCTGCCGCCGATCTTCGCCTCCTCGCCGGGCCTCTCGGTGGAGCAGATCTCGCGCTACGACGACAAGGGCCCAGGCTGGTACTGGAACACGCTCACGCTCGGCGAGCATACCGGCACCCACTTCGACGCCCCGATCCACTGGGTGACAGGCAAGGACATGCCGGATAACGCCACCGACACGATCCCGGCCCGCCGCTTCGTCGGCCCGGCCTGCGTGATCGATGTGTCTGTGCAGTGCGCTCAGAACGCCGATTTCCTGCTCACGCCCGAGCAGATTCTCGCCTGGGAGGCCGAGCACGGCGGCATCCCCGCCGGGGCCTGGGTGCTGCTGCGCACCGATTGGAGCAAACGCCAGGGCGCGGCCGCCGTCCTGAATGTGGACGAGGACGGCCCTCACTCCCCCGGCCTGCGCAAAGATGCCTGCGAGCTGCTAGTTACCCGCGATGTGCTTGGCGTGGGCGTGGAGACGATCGGCACCGACGCGGGCCAGGCTGGACGCTTCGACCCGCCCTTCCCAAACCACAGCGTGATGCACGGGGCCGGCAAGTTCGGACTGGCCAGCCTCTGCAACCTCGACCAGCTGCCGCCCACGGGCGCCATCGTGATCGCCGCCCCGCTCAAGCTCGTCGACGGCAGCGGCAGCCCCCTGCGCGTGCTGGCGATCAGCCCGGCGTAAGCCCAAATAGACATGAAGCATCCGCATGTCATGCTGAGCGCAGCGAAGCGTCTAGCCAAGTCGCCACCAAGACGCTTCGCTGCGCTCAGGGTGACAGACATATGCCGATCCACGACCCAGCGCCACCGGGCCCTGTCAGCACCCAGTTCGACGACATGGCCCTGGCGGCGCTGCGCTCGGTCAGGGAGGTAACGTTGACAAAACATTCACTCGATGATACTTTGTATCAATAATGAAATTGGCTGCGTGCCGATCTTGGCTGGCCCGTGTGCAGTGCGCCATAAACTAAGGATATCGTTGTGGGTCACGGATCACAGGCCGAGCTGGCCGTTACGCTGGAGGGCGTGACGGTGCTGTATCCCGGCCTCACGCAGCCCGCGCTGTCCAACGTAACGCTTGGGCTTGCCCGTGGGCGGCGCACCGCGCTGATCGGGCCAAACGGGGCCGGCAAATCCACGCTGCTCAAGGCCTTGGTGGGCCTGGCGGCGCTGGCGCAGGGGCGCATCAGCTTGCTGGGGCGTGCGGCGGCCCCCGGCAACCCGCAGGTAGCGTACGTGCCCCAGCGCAGCGACGTAGATTGGCGCTTCCCGATCACAGTGGCCGACGTGGCGCTGATGGGCCGCGATGTGCATCTGCGCTGGCCACGCTGGCCGAGCCGGGCGGATCGGGCCATAGCTGCGGCGGCGCTCGATCTGGTTGGCATGGGCGCGTATGCCAAGCGCCATATCGCCGCGCTCTCTGGCGGCCAGCAGCAGCGGGTCTTTCTGGCCCGCGCGCTAGCGCAGCAGGCCGAGCTGCTGCTGCTCGACGAGCCCTTCGCCGGGGTTGACACGGCGACAACGGCTTTGATCTTCGACCTGATCGACCAGCGCTGCGCTGCGGGCGGCACGGTGATCGTAGCGACGCACGATCTGGCGAGTGTCAGCGCCCACTTCGACCAGGTGGTGCTCGTGCAGCAGCGGATTATTGCGTGCGGCACGCCAGCCGAGGTGCTCCAGCCTGATCTGCTTGCCGAAGCTTACGGCGGCCCGCTCGCGCTGTTTCATCACCCCGCCGCCGCACACAAACACGCCGCGCTCGAGACGCCCTGGTGAGGAGACGCGTATGGACTGGCTGCTCGATCCGCTGCACTACGCTTTCTTTGTCCGTGCGCTGATCGTAGGGATGCTGCTCGGTATCACCTGCGGCGCCATCGGCTGCTTTGTGGTGCTGCGCGGCATGGCCTTTATCGGGGATGCCCTAGCCCACGCGATTCTCCCCGGCGTAGTGATCGCCTACCTGCTGGGCGTGAGCATCGTGGGCGGCGCCGTGATCGCGGGCGTGCTGACGGCGCTGCTGATCAGCGCGATCAGCCGCACCGAAGAGGTGCGCGAGGACGCGGCGATCGGGATCGTGTTCACGGGCGCCTTTGCGCTCGGGATCGTGCTGATCAGCCGGGTGCAAGGCTACATGCGCGATCTGAGCCATTTCCTGTTTGGCAATATCCTTGGTATCGCGCCCGGCGATATGTACGTCACCGCGACGATCACGCTCGTGGTGCTGCTAGGCCTGGCGCTCTGGTACCGCGAGCTCCTGGTGAGCTCGTTCGACCCTGGGCACGCGCGGGCGATCGGGCTGCGGCTTGGGCCGCTGCACCTTGGCCTCACCACGCTGCTGGCCCTGACGGTGGTCGGCGGTATCCAAGCCGTGGGGGTGGTGCTGGTGGCGGCGCTCCTCGTGACACCGGCGGCCACGGCGCGGCTGCTCACAGATCGGCTGCCGGTGATGATCGGCCTGGCGGCGGCGCTGGGCAGCGGCGCGGTCGTGATCGGCCTCTACGCCTCCTACTACATTGCCATCGCCTCTGGCGGCGCGGTGGTGCTCACCAGCACGCTGATCTTTGTGCTGGTGCTGCTGCTTGCGCCCCAGCGCGGCGTGGTTGCGCGCTGGAACGCGCAGCGCGCCCAGAGCTTCTAGCCGCACCGGGCGCGCTAGACGGTTCAATCTCAAGCCGCATCATCTATTGTCTAAGGGTGGCCGAAAGAACCCAGCACCGTCCACCGTCCACCGTCCACCGTCCACCGTCCACCGTC
>JAYUYB010000685.1:0-3021 GCA_043752655.1 Chloroflexota bacterium | reverse complement strand
TCATGCTTACAGGCTCCTCAGGGCTGATGGAACATCCACGCGCCGGGCGTTTTGTCCGCAGATGACGCAGATGACGCAGATTTCCGGCCCCAGCCCTGTACCCTGTTCCCTTGCCCTAGCGCCAGATACCCAGCCGGGGGCGGCTCGACGCCTCAAGGGCGAGCAGCTCGGTCCAGCCGTCCTCGCCTGCGGCAACGACCAAGCGCACACCGCTGGCTGGGTCGGCGAGGGCTAGGCGCAGGCGGTACGTGCCGTCGGCCAGGGTTGGCGGCAGCAGCAGAGGCACGGCGCCGCGCACGAGCTCGCCGGGCGCCCAGGGGCCTAGAGTTGCGTCCGGGCCGGTGGGCGAACCGGCGTATTGTGCCACAACTTTGCCATCCGTGTTCACGAGCTCCACATGGAGCGCCAGATCGCCACGCTGTCCTGCGCGCGGCGTCCAGGCGAGCAGCAGCAGCGCTTGCTCGGCCGCCAGCGGCCCCGGCGCCCGCAGCAGATCGAAGCTGCGCAGCTCCGGCCCGCCTGCGAAGCGCGCCAGCGCCTGCCCGCCGCCAGGGAGTGCGTCCAGGCGCTTGGCGCGCTCTGCGCTCAGCTCGCGCGCCAGGGCGTCGGCAAGAGTCGCGGCCTGCGGGTCGGGGATGGCGTGGCCGTCGTACTCGGCCAGGAAGCTCACCCGGTCGGGGCGCGGCGGGCGCGGCGCGGGCGGCGCGCCCGGTGCTGGCGGATTCAACACGCGGAGGGTGAGATCCTCGAAGCGCAGGCGCAGCGCCTCGGCGAGCCCATTGCGCAGCATGAACGCGCCTCGGTAGCTATCGGGCACGTCGCGCGCGATGACAGTTGTTTGCGCGGGGAGCGCGGGGTGCAGCGCCGTGATCGAGCTCAGATAGCGCTCGGTGCGGGCCGCCGCCGCGCCCCAGATCAAGCTGCGCAGGCGCAGCGCCGCCGTGCAGAGGGTAAAGATAACGCCGTAGAGCAGTGGCCGCCAGCCCCTGACGCGGGCCATGCCCGTTCCGCGCCAGGCCAGGAGCTCCAGGTCGGCGAGCAGCGCGCCGCCCGCCAGACAGACGCCGACAGCGGGCAGGTAGGCGTAGCGCCCACTCTCAAATGTCTCGGCGTCCCAGCCGCCGGTGCCAATGAGGGGCGCGGCGGCCAGGGCGGCCCAGGCAAGCCCAAGGGTGGCAAGGCGCAGCGGGGTGTAGCGGGAGGCGGGCGCGGGCAGGCCGCCGGGCCGTGTGGCGGCCCAGGCCAGCGCGACCCCGCCTGCCAGGGCTGCGAGCCAGACCAGAGCGGGCGCGCCCCAGGCGTGGCGCAGCAGCAGCGGCCAGTTGAGCGGCGCGGCGAGATAGCTGGCGAGCTGCCCGGCGAGCAGGGCGCCGCTGGCGGGCGTGACGGCGGCCAGCGGGTCGGCGCCACCAGGCACGAAATGGCCACCGAGGCCGCCGAAGATCAGGCGCCGCCAGCCCAGGTAGGCCAGCGTGATAGCGACGGCGGGCAGCGCCCGCAGCCACCACAGCGCCAATCTGCGCGCAGAAGCGGTGGTAGAGGCTGGTAGGTCGGCGGCAAGACACAGGAGTAACAGCGCCGGCGCGACGATGGCCGACTCTTTGCAGAGAAGGGCGGCCAGCACGAGGGCGGCGGCAAGCCAGGGGCCAGCCGGGCGCGGGCGGAGGATCGTCAGGGCCGCGAGCAGCGTGAATGCGGTTGCGGCGAGGTCGAAGCGGCTGGCGAGCCAGGCAACGGCCTCGGGGTGGGTGGGGAAGAGGGCGAAGAGCAGACCGGCGCCCAGCGCGGCGGCGCGCCCGGCGCCCAGGCGCATGCTGAGGGCGCAGACAAGCGCCGCGCAGAGGGCGTGGAGCCCCACGCTCAGCAGGTGTGGCAGCAGCACGCTGTCGCCGGCGAGCCTGTAGCAGAGCCACCAGAGCAGCATGCCCAGGGGGCGATAGTAGCCGGGGCGCGGGCTGGCGGCAAACGGCGGTGCAAACTCCGTCCAGAGATCAGCGGGGGCCGCGTAGCGGGCGAAGAAGAGCAGCTGAAAATCGTCGCTGAGGTAGCCGTGGCGCAGCGTAAGCGCGTAGGCCGCTGTCGCCGTGATAGCGCAGAGCACGATGGCGCCGCGCTTGGTAACTATTGCAGGCACGGCGAGTCTGTCCGCCCACCGGAGGAGTGGCGGGGCCACAATGGCGCTCAGGCCGACGGCTAGCACGGCGCCGCCGAGCCAGAGCGGCCCGGGGTTGGTGGCGGAGCGCGTGGCGGCAAGGAGCGCCGCGAGGGACAGGGCGCCGATTGTGAGGGTGGCGCGGCGTGGCAGCGCAGGCACACGTAGCTGGTGCAGCGCCGACCAGAGCAGGGCGAGCAGCGCGCCGAGCGCGGCGGCGAGGCGGAAGCTGGGGCGCGCAGGGCCAATGGACGTAAGCTTGAGCCAGTCTACCAGCGGGCCGAGGGCGCGTGGCTCGCCGGGGGGCGTGATCAGCGTGCTCACCAGCGTGAGCTGGGGCCGCCAGG
The DNA here is from genome assembly GCA_043752655.1 of Chloroflexota bacterium. Classification (GTDB taxonomy): domain Bacteria; phylum Chloroflexota; class Chloroflexia; order Chloroflexales; family Chloroflexaceae; genus OHK40. Next base: position 522 of record JAYUYB010000685.1, on the reverse strand, counting down.
GGCCGGGGGCGCGAGCAGGCGATAGACGCGGGGCGCAGCCACAGCGCCGAGCTCTACGGCAACGGGCGTATCTAGACGCACATCCACAGCGAGTCCGGCCGGCCCGGCAAGGCGCAGGGCCATCACAAAGGGGCCAGAGCCCGCGAGCGGCAGGGCGAGAGAGGTGCTGCCAAGGCTGTAGGCGTAGTCGAATCCCCCGTTGCGCTCGGGGCCGTGGAGGCCCAGAAATGGCGTGTCCGGCGTGCCCGCGTTCGCCACGACAGCAAGGGGCGCAGCGTAGGCCAGGACAAGCAGGGCGAGCGCGAGGGCGAGCGTGAGCGCAAGCTCGATCCACCTGGCGCCAGTTCTGCCCATTGGTCTTCGCCTCAGATCCCGTACCGGGCGTTTTGTCCGCAGATGACGCAGATGACGCAGATTTCCGGCCCATTTATGGTCCTACCGCCTCCAGGCGGGCCACGATCTTTTCGGCGGCGCGATCCCACGTCCAGTCGCGGGCCACGGCCTCGGCGGCGCGCATGCCCA
>JAYUYB010000684.1:0-16153 GCA_043752655.1 Chloroflexota bacterium | reverse complement strand
CAGTTGGCACCAAAGAGGCGCGTGACAACCGAAGCCAGATTGATGACGAAGTACTCTTCAAGTTGTACTCGCTTGGCGCCACAACCAATCGCGATGATGTTGTATACGACTTTGACCAGCAAATACTTGCCCAGCGAGTTGCGCGCTTTGTCGAGGACTACAACGGCGAGCTTGACCGTTGGGTCCGAACTGGAAGACCGAAGAACGTTGATGATTTTCTAACCTACGGTCAGATTAAGTGGAGTGAGGGGCTTAAGAATAACCTGCGGCGCGAACGCCACGCTACCTTCGATGTGCAGCGCATTCGCTCAGCTACATACCGCCCTTTCTGCAAGAAGTACCTTTATTTCGATAGTATTTTGAATGAGCGCCCCCGGCTATTCGCGGAGATTTTTCCTACCCCGGCGAGTGAGGCGGAAAATGAAGTGATTTGTGTTCCTGGCCCTGGAAATCGAATGGCATTTGGCGCCTTTCTGTGCAGTGCAATACCCGCACTTGACTTCGCTTTTGAAAAAGCCCAATGCTTCCCGTTCTACGTCTACGACGAAGACGGCGGCAACCGGCGCGAGAACATCACGGACTGGGCGCTCGCGCAGTTCCAGGCGCAGTACGGCGCGGGCGTAAGCAAGCGCGACATCTTTCACTACGTCTACGCGCTGCTGCACCACCCGCAGTACCGGGCGCGCTACGCCGAGAACCTCAAGCGCGAGCTGCCGCGCATCCCGTTTGTGGCCCTTGATGCGTTCCCGGCCTTCGTCGAGACCGGCGCGAAGCTGGCGGAGCTACATCTGGGCTACGAGACCGCGCCCGAGCACCCGCTGACGTGGCTTGAGAACAAGAGCATCCCGTTTTCCTGGCGCGTCACCAAAATGAAGCTAACGGCGGCCAAGGACGCGCTTGTGGTCAACCCATCGCTGACGCTCGCGGGCATCCCGGCGGAGTGTTTCGCGTACCGGCTCGGCAACCGCTCGGCGCTGGAGTGGGTGATCGACCAATACCAGGTGAGCAGCGACAAGCGCAGCGGCATCACCAGCGACCCCAACCGCGCCGACGACGAAGAATACATTGTGCGGCTGGTGGGCCGCGTGATCACCGTGAGCGTGGAGACCGTGCGGCTGGTGGCGGGGCTGCCGCCGCAGGTGATATAATCCTCCCTACTATGTACAACGCGGCGTGTCATTCCGAGCGTCGCGAGGAATCTGCTACGGACCCCGGAGAAGACTCCTCGCTGTGCTCGGAGTGACAAACGTTTTGGCGCATGTGGAAGCCTTCTGCAAGTTATCTCGCGGACATGTCTACCGCGATGGAGATGGAAGCTTAACGGATCACATCGTATAATTGTGCTTCGATGCCGTAAGTTACTACAGGACAATAACGCTGCCACGCCGCTACGTTGGCCTGCAACGCAAGCCCGTTACGCGCCAACGCCGACGCCTTAGCCTGCAACGCAAGCCCGTTACGCGCCAACGCCGACGTGTGTTGCTTTACACGAGCGATGTTGGCCTTGAACGTGTGCGTATTGTGCCCCAATGTGCGCCTGGTGGGGCGCGTGATCACCGTGAGCATCGAGACCGTGCGACTCGTGGCGGGGCTGCCGCCGCAGGTGATATAATCCCATTATGGTAAAAGTACAGCGCATCTATCTAGATACGTCCGTTTTGGGCGGGTGCTTTGATGCCGAGTTCGCCTTCTGGTCGAATCGACTCATCATGGATATACGCCGCAGGCTCTTTGCCCCTGTGCTTTCCGAGATTGTGGCCGTTGAGATGGCTACCGCTCCTGCTGCGGTGCAAACACTCTACGCAACCCTCGTTGCGGATCACGCTGAGATACTGGCTGTGAATGCCCAGGCCCTTGCACTCGCCGACACCTATCAACTACGCGGTATTCTGACGGAAAAATTCTATAATGACGGCTTGCATATTGCATTAGCAACGGTAGCTGATGTGGATCTTCTTGTAAGCTGGAACTTTAAGCACATCGTCCATTACGAAAAAATTCGGCGGTTCAATGCGGTTCATTTGGAGGGCGGCTATAAGCCGCTCCAAATCTTTTCACCACGGGAGGTCGTGACGTATGACGACGCTTGATACGCTAGCAATGACGCGCCACATTCGGGATGCTTTGTACGAGCAGATCAAAGATCTTTCGCCCGCAGAACGCCTTGCGTTCTATCACCGCAAGGCACAGGCAGCCCATCTCGCCCTTGGCATAACAGCACAGCCCATCGAGCCTGGTGAACCCAACCCAGCAACTGTGCCGACCATCCCAGATAGGCAGCCGTAGTGCTTAGCTTGCGCGCCTATCGGCTCGGCAACCGCTCGGCGCTGGAGTAGGTGATCGACCAATACCAGGTGAGCAGCGACAAGCGCAGCGGCATCACCAGCGACCCAAACCGCGCCGACGACGAAGAATACATCGTGCGGCTGGTGGGGCGCGTGATCACCGTGAGCATCGAGACCGTGCGGCTGGTGGCGGGGCTGCCGGCGCAGATGGTGGCTGATGGCGGCGGCGTGACACCATTTTAGATTACCTATTCCGGGAAATCCTGGAGAGCCAAATACTTCTCTAAGCAAAGCATTTGCTGAAATGTATCTGTAAACTATTTATTCTTCTTTTGCCTTTTGCTGCTTGGATGTTTGAATTGCTGTAGCGATGTCGGTGACGGTCATACTTCCATACAGGCGCTCTTTTTCTGCAAGAGAATCACCAACTCCCAGCGTGAATTGCTGGATGAAGCGTGCTGTATTTACTATTCCCATTTCCTCAATTAAGAGGCGGATTGCCTGCTCATTGATTGCAATAAGTGGAGCATTGGGTGCGAGACTCATAGGATGACCTCCTGTGCTAACTCAAGCGGCATTCGCACCTTGAGTGCCAGTTGTTGCAGTTGTGCTGCGCGGCGATAAAACCGGTCATCACACGTACAAAAATAATCAACCCCTACTGTTTCTGCTGATGCCAAATGTAATGCATCAATGGCCTTAACGCCAAACTGCTCATATGTTTGGGCAAGCTGCTCTATCTCCCCTGTTATCGTGATGTGTTCTGTTGCTTGGCGAGCAATCTTCTCTACAAACGCTTTCTTCTGCTGACGAGGATTGTTGTCTGTTTCGTATTCTACGATGTCGGATGTAACAAGACGTATTATTCCTTGGTCACACAACCCCAGGAGGGCAAGAATCGCCTCTGCCTCCAGAAAAACACGCGACTGAGAACGGTCATCCAATGGTCGCTGTAGGGTACATGTATCAAAATACACTCTCATCTTATGGGCCTATGCTCATGTTCGCAGCTGTTACTAAGGTTCTTATAGTCCTGTTCATGCACCCGGTATCTCTACTCATCCGAGTAGAACCCCGAGTAGAAGCATTGTACCACAATACTTGTTTCATATAAGCTCTAGTCGCTTGTTTTTCACCTGCCGTTCAACCAGCAACTGTGCCGACCATCCCAGATAGGCAGCCGTAGTGCTTAGCTTGAGCGCAGATGCAGCCCACAGTTGACAAAGTAGAGTCTTTTATCCAAGCGTTCGATAATGACGGGGATACGTGACAAACTCATTCACGACTACACGGTTGTTGATCTGACAGTTGTGTGGCGAACCGCGTCAGAAGATCTACCTACACTCAAGCCACTACTCCAACAAATCTATATAGATCTACAACGATGAAATGGAAAGTGCGCTAAGACCAGAGATTGCAGCACATGTTTTGTTGGAGCGGAAACTTGTATGACAGCGCCTCGCACATCCATGAGCTATCTCGCGGATATGCTTGCCGCGATGGAGAAACTGGCGGCGGGCGCGTGAACGCGCGCCGTGGGGGCGCGCTGCGCCGGGCGCCCGCCTGCGCGGGCGGGTCTGAGCGCGTCGGCGCAGGCCGAGGCCCGGCTGCAGGCCCGGCCGACGCGGTTTCAACCGCCTGGTTCTGGCAACAGCCCCGACCACGACGTAGCCCTACTGGGCCGAGGTGCGGGGCGGCAGCGTCCACAAAAAGCCAAGCCCCACGCCGTGGTATCATAAACCCACATGGCACAGCAGCTCCAGAAACCAGCGGCGACAGGCGCGGCCCCGGCGGCGCGGGCGACGAATCGCGGCCTCCCGCCGCCCTGGCGCGCTCTGGCGGGCCGTCAGGAGCTGGTGATCCTCGGCCTCTGCGCTCTTGTCGCCCTCGTGCTCAGCCTCCAGAGCGAGAACTTTCTCCAGCCTACCAACCTGCTCAACCTGGCGCGCGGCGTCTCCTGGTTTGCCGTGGCCGCGCTGGGCGTAAGCCTGGCCATCCTGGTGGGCGGGATTGATCTCTCGGTGGGCGCGGTGATGGCGCTGGCCGGGCTGGTCTGCGCGATCTGCCTGCGCGCCGGCGCGCCCCTGCCCCTCGCCATCGGTGCCGGGCTGCTGAGCGGTGCCGCCGTGGGCCTGGTCAACGGGCTGCTGGTGGGGCGCTTCGGGCTGCCGCCCTTCATCGTTACGCTCGGCACCATGGGCGTGGCCCGTGGGCTTACGCTTGGCCTTACTGGCGGCGCTCCCCTGCGCGATCTCCCCGCCAACTTTCGGGTGCTTGGGCAGAGCGACCTATGGTTTGGCCCCGTCGGCCTGCCTCTGTCGCTCGTGGCGATGGCCGTGCTCGCGCTGCTGGTGGGCCTGCTGCTCGACCGCACCGTGCTTGGGCGCTATATCTACACCCTTGGCCGCGACGAGGAGGCGCTGCGCCTGGCAGGCGTCGCCACACCCCAGATCAAGGTAACGGTCTACACCCTCAGCAGCCTACTCGCGGCCTGCGGCGGGATCATCATGACGGCCTGGCTGGGCGTTGCCGCGCCCACCGCCGCCGAGGGCTACGAGCTTGACATCATTGCTGCGGCCGTGATCGGCGGCACCAGCCTGTTTGGCGGCGAGGGCAGCGTGCTCGGCGTGGTGCTCGGCACACTGCTCATGTTGATGGTGCGCAATGGCATGGTGCTGCTCGGTTTGCCCTCGTACCTCCAGATCGGCGCGATCGGCGCGATTATCCTCGCCGTCGTGCTGATCGATTATGCGCGCCGCCGCCGCCTGATGCCGAGATGAGCGAACCATCTGGACCACGAAGGGCGCGAAGGAAGGCGAACCGCGCAAACACGAAGGTATGAAGGCATGAATGGGACGAAGCGATACTGCGCGGCCTCGTGTTCGTGGCATTCGCGCGTGTTCGCGCTCTTCCTGGTCCAGACCCTGCTGCTGCTCGTCGCCTGCGCCGCGCCGCCCGGGCCGCGCCCCCGCCTGATGATCGCCTGGGTCACCAAAAGCCTTGGCAACCCCGTCTTCGACCACGGCTACGATGGCGCCCGCCAGAAGGCTGCCGAGCTGAGCGCGAGCGGGCCGTACGAGGTGGAGCTGATCACCGTCGGCCCCACCTCCGCCGACGCTGTGGAGCAGACCCGCGTGCTCGACGACCTGATCGCCCGCCGCGTGGATGGGATCGCCGTCTCCTGCAACGACCCGACCGCCTGCGTCGACCCGATCAACCGCGCCGTCGCCGCCGGCATCCCCGTGATGACATGGGACAGCGACGCGCCCGCAAGCCAGCGCTTTACGTTCCTCAGCATCGACAACTACGCCGCCGGGCGCAAGGCCGCCGAGCTGCTGGTCGCCGCGATTGGCCCCCAGGGCAAGATCGCCATCATCACCGGCGTGCCGGGTGGCCTCAACCTGGAGCAGCGCGTGGCGGGCTTCCGCGCCGTGATGGCGGGCTACCCAGAGATTGAGATTGTGGCCGAGGTCGCCACCAACGAGGATATCAGCCGGGGCGTGCAGGGCGTGGAGGAGGTGATGCAGGCCAACCCGGATCTGAAGGGCTGGTTCTTCGCTGGCCTCTGGCCGCTCTTCGCCGACCGCGGCGCAATGCCGCTCTGGGACCAGGCCACGCGCGAAGGGCGCCTCAAGACGGTCTCGTTCGACACGCTGCCCTTCCAGCTGGAGCTGCTGCACGATGGCTACCTCACTGCGCTGATCGGCCAGAAGTACTGGGGCTGGGGCTACGACTCGGTGCAGCTGGTGTATGATCGCATCGTCAACAATCAGCGCTACCCGCCCTTCATCGATACCGGCATGGATGTCGTGACGATCAATAATGTCGATGCCATGCTCCGCGCCTGGGAAACCAACGACTTCCAGACCCCGCTCCCCCCACCTTGATTCAGTTCGTCCACCGTCCACCGTCCACCGTCCACCGTCTACCGTCTACCGTCTACCGCAATGGACACCCTGCTCCACGTCTCAAAACTCACGAAGGCCTTTGGCACGCTTACCGCGCTCGATAGCGTGAGCTTCAGCGTGCAGCCGGGCGAGGTTGTGGGCCTGGTGGGCCGCTCGGGCGCGGGCAAGTCGGTGCTGGCCCAGATCCTGGCGGGCACCTTGGCGCCAAGCGCGGGCGAGGTGCTGCTCGGCGGCGAGCGCCTGCGCTGGGCGTTTAGCCCGCGCCGCCTCGGGGTGGCGGTGGTGCCGCAGCGCCCCGTGCTCGCCGAGCGCCTCGACATCACCGCCAATATCTTTCTTGGCGCCGAGCTTGGCTGGCCGCGCCAGCTCGGCTGGCTGCGCGCCCCTGATCGGCGGCGTATGGATCAGGCGGCGGCCGCGCTGCTCGCCGAGATCGAGCTGCCTGTGCCCAGCCTGCGCGCCCGCGTGGATAACCTGACGAGCGAGCAGCGCCAGCTGATCGGTATCGCCCGCGCAATGGTGGGGCCCTCCCGCCTGGTGCTGCTCGACGAGCCCACCGTGCTGCTTGGCTACAGCTACCAGCAGCGCCTGCTGGCCCTGATCCGCCGCTGGCAGCAGCAGGGCAGCGCCGTGATCTTTGCCACCGGCAGCCTCGACCAGATCTTTGCCGTGACCGACCGGGTGATCGTGCTCAACGAGGGGCGCATCGCGCTGGACGCGCGCACCGACGGCCTAACCCGCGAGGCGGTGGTGGCCGCCCTGATCGGCCAGGGCGAGCGCCAGCAGCTCACGCCGATCATCTGGGCGCTGGAGAACTACTACAGCGCCCGCGAGCAGTCCGAGCGCCTGCGGCTTCAGCAGCGCCGCCTGGAGCGCGACCTGGCGGCCCAGGATAGCCTCAACCAGCAGCTGATCAAGCAGCTCGCCCAGCAGGTGCGCTCGCTGGATCAGGCCAACCTGGCGCTGCAAGATGCCCAGCGCCGCCTGCTGACCGAGCGCGAGTACGAGCGCAAGTATCTCGCCCGCGAGCTGCACGACCAAGTGATCCAGGATCTGCTGAGCGTGAACTTTCAGCTGGAGGAGCTGGAGGGCGACCACGAGCGGCGCGCGGGCGACGAGCAGCGCGAGACCGAGCAGAGCATCGAGCTGGCCGAGGTGCGCGAGAGCGTGCGCGCCCTGGTAGACGATGTGCGGCGCATCTGCGGCAACCTGCGCCCGCCAACAATCGACAGCCTGGGCCTGGGCGCCGCGCTGCAATCCTACACCCGCGACTGGTCGGCGCGCACGGGCATCGCCGTAAGCCTGGAGGTCGATGAGCGCATGGGGCGGCTGCCCGAGGAGCTAGAGCTCTCGATCTTTCGGATCGTCCAGGAGAGCCTAGCGAACGTGCGCAAGCACGCCGGCGCGCGCGCCGCCCAGATTCGGCTGAGCCCAGCCTCGCGGCGGGCCGTCTCGATCGCCATCGAGGACGACGGGCGCGGCCTCGACGAGCGCCTGGATCTGGGCTCGCTGGTGCACGCTGGGCACTACGGGCTGGTGGGCATCAGCGAGCGCGTGGCGCTGCTCCAGGGCAAGCTGCGCATCACCAACGGCGCCTCTGGCGGCCTGCTGATCGAGGCGGAGATCCCGCACGCGCGCGCGGCGTGAGCGGAGTCAAACCCTTTGGACCACGAAGGGCGCGAACGGGTGCGAACCACCGCGAACTCGGCCACGCGCGTGCGGCGGCATGCCTTGCACGGTTGCGGGTTCGTGCCCCTTCGCGCACTTCGTGGTCCAGCCGGTTCACGTTCGCGCCCTTCGTGGTCCAGACGGCTTGGGGCGCGTCACGCCGCCTGAATATGGTAGCATGTCCCTGTGCGGCAAATCTCTCTCCTTGAACATTAACCGTGAACCGCCAACTGAAACCAGCACCCACCCTCATCTTCCTCCTCCTGCTCGCGCTCCTTCCACCATCTGTGATCGCCGCGCCGCGCTGCTTTCCCGGCGTCGCTGGGGTCGCCGACTGCGTGGACGGGCGGATCGCCGCCTTCTGGGCCGCGCAGGGCGGCCTGCCCGTGTTCGGCTACCCGCTCGGCCCGCCGCGCCAGGCGGGTGCTGTCACGGTGCAGGCCTTCGAGCGCGCCCGCCTGGAGCATCACCCCGAGAACGCCCCGCCCCACGATGTACTTCTCGGCCGCCTTGGCGCCGACGCCCTCGCCGCACAGGGCGCGCCGCCCGCCGCGCCCGAGCCGCCGCGCCAGGGCTGCCGCCACTTCCCCGCGACGGGCCTCAACCTCTGCGGCGCGTTTCTGGCCGCCTACAGCCGCTACGGCCTTGAGCTCGGCCAGCCTGGCGTGACGCCCGAGGAGAGCCTTGCGCTGTTCGGGCTGCCGCTCAGCGCCCAGCGCCAGGAGCAGTTAGGCGATGGCCGCGCCTACACGGTGCAGTGGTTCGAGCGCGCCCGCTTCGAGGATCACGGCCCCGCCGGGGTGCTCTTCGGCCTCCTGGGCCGCGAGGCAAGCACCACGCTTGCTCCGCCGCCCGCTCCGCCCGCTCCGCCCGCTCCCCCCGCTCCCCCCGCTCCGCCCTCTTCACTCCCCCCCGGCGGCTTCATCCAGGCCCAGGGCGACCAGCTGCTACGCCTTGGCCAGCCCGTGCAGATCAAGGGCGTCAACTATTACCCGCAGGGCCGCCCCTGGGCCGAGATGTGGCAGCAGTGGGATGGGCCGCAGATGGAGCGCGAGCTGCGCGCGGCCCGCGACGAGCTGGGCATCAACGCGGTGCGCGTGCTGCTCCCCTACGATCTCTCGCGTGATGGCAGCGACTCCGGCGTGGTCGGCGGTCGCGTGATCAGCCGGATGCGCCAGCTCGCCCAGATCGCAGGCGACCTGGACATGCGCCTGATCGTGACGCTCTTCGACTTCTCCGAGGAGTTCCCCGCCGCCGGTACTAGGGCCGAGTCCGCCAACCTGGCCTATGTGCGCGCCCTCATCGGCAACTTCGCCGGCGACGACCGCATTATGGCCTGGGATCTGCATAACGAGCCCGACAACTACGCGCTCTGGGCGCAAAAGGGCCAGGCCCAGCAGGTGCTCGACTGGCTCGGGCGCATGGCCGACGAAGTCCATCGCCTGGCGCCCAACCAGCTGGTGACGGTGGGCATGGGCCACTACGAGCATCTCTACGCCCCCGGCCCCGACGGGCGGCGCGTAGTGGATTACAGCGACGTGGTGAGCGTCCACATCTACAATGCCGCCGACGCCGCCCGGCAGCTCGACGAGCTGCGCCGCAATACGCCAAAGCCGATCTTGCTCCAGGAGTTTGGCTGGCCAAGCGGCCCCGCCTGCTTTGCGCGTGAGTTCGACGAAGCGCAGCAGGATGCGGTCTATCGCACGGTGCTTACTGCGGCGCAGGGGCGCGTGGCCGGCGTAATGGCGTGGACCCTGCGCGACTACGACCCCGCGCAGAGCTACCGCTGGGAGACGCGCGAGGAGCATTACGGGCTCTACCGGCCCGACGGCTCGCTGAAACCCGCTTCAGCGCACCTACGCGCCTGGCCCGGCGATGCATTGCCGAGCCTCACGCGTCTCGCTGCGCCGCTTACCGTGGAGGGTGTGAATCCGCCGAGTGGCCTGCGGGCGCCCGTGCGCATCGGCGAGACTGGCCGCCACATCAAGGGGGAGTTTCGCAACGCCTACGAGGCCTACAACGGGCGCTACAGCTTTGGCCCGCCGATCAGCGAGCCCTTTGTGCGCCCCGAGGACAGGCGAGTGGTGCAGTACTTCACGGGTGCGCTGCTAGCCTACTACCCCGAGGCCAGCGAGCGGCCTGGCTTTGCGGAACTGCTGCCGGAGCAGCAGCTCGAGCTGCTTATTCGTCCGCAAAACATTGGCGAGCAGCAGCTGGCGGCGCGCGCCGTTGCGGCAGGGCGCCACCAGGTAGACGAAGAGTTTAGCGCGCTCTACCGCGCCCTGGGCGGCAAGTGGCGCTTCGGCGCGGCGCTCACGCCCAAGCTGGAGGAGCAGCTGGGCGGCGTAGCGACTCGCGTGCAGTACTTCCAGCACGGCAGCCTGCTGCGCAACCCGGCCACGGGCGCCATCGAGCCGGGCGGGCTGGGCACCTGGGCCTGGGAGACGCGCTGCGCGGCCCTTGGGCAGCTGCCTCCCTCAGCACCGGCGGGCCAGCAGCCATGACGAACGTAGCGCAGCGCCAGCCTGGCCCCAGAGCCGCATGGGGCATCGCCATCGGCGCCACACTGCTGCTCGTTGGCGGCGCCGCCCAGCTGCGCGGCGTGCGCTGGCCAGGCCCGCCCCCACTTGAGGGCCGTGTCGGCATCCCCAGCGAGGAGCTGCGCCACCTGCTGTTTGGGCTCGACCTGCTCTGGTATGCCGCGCTGGCAGCTATCGGCGCCTGGCTGGCCCTGGCCCCGCGCCAGCCCCTCGCAGCCCTTGCGGCCCGGCCAGGTCGTCTGCTCCTGGTTGCCGCTGGCCTGCTCCTGCTGGTCTGGGTGCCGGTGATCGCCCTCGCGCAGACCGCCGTGGTCGGCGGACAGCGTTACTGGTGGCTCTTCGACGACGCCATGATCTCGATGCGCTACGCCCACAACCTCGCCACAGGCCAGGGCCTGGTCTGGAACCCCGGCGAGCGCGTGGAGGGCTACACGAACTTACTCTGGACGCTGCTGATGGCCGCGTTCCACCTGCTCCCGCTCGATCTGCGCTTCATGGCGCTGCCGGTGCTCGCCGCCAATCTGCTGATCGGCCTGCTCACATTGCCCGTGCTCGCCGCCCTCACCCGCGAGCTCGGCGGCGGCACGCTGGCTGTTGCTGGCGCCCTGGCGGTCTTCTGTCTGAACATCGACCTGATCTTCTGGTCTACCTCGGGCCTGGAGACGGGCCTGCTGGCGCTGCTCGTCACGCTGATCACCCTGCGCGTAACCCGTGAGGCGCGCAGCGGCCAGCCGCGTCTGCTCACAGCGCTGCTCGCCGGGCTCATCCCGCTGGTGCGCTCCGACGCGATCGTGCTGGCCGCGCTGCTGCTTGGCTACGGGCTCTGGCTCCAGCCCGCGCGCGGCGCCCTGCTGCGGCAGGCCGCCATCGCCGCCCTGCTGCCAGTGGCCCAGCTCGGCTTCCGCCTGGCCTACTACGGCCAGCCTCTGCCGAACACCGCTGTGCTCAAGGTGCTTGGCTGGGACACGCGCTACCAGGTGGGCATGGCCTACGTGGCCGACCTGCTGCGCCTCTACGCGCTGCCGCTGCTCGCCGCCGCTGGGGCGATCATGGCGCCGCGCCGCGAGCCGCGTGGCCTGCTGGTGCTCGTGGCGCTCTTCCTGGCCTACGTAGCCTACGTGGGCGGCGACGCATTTCCCTACTTTCGCTTTGTGGTCCCCCTGCTGCCCCTGATAATCGCCCTGGCGATGCTCGGCCTCCAGCAGCTACCCGCACCGGCGCCCGTGCGCGGGCTGGCCTGCGTGCTTTGCCTGGCCGCCTTCCGCCTGATCGGCCCGAGCTATCTGGTGGAGCTGTCCTACCCCACTTTCAGCGTGGTCAACATCGAGATGGGCCGCTTCCTCGCCGCCGCGCCGCCTGGCAATCGCGCCGCCGCCTTCGGGATCGGCTCTACCTATTACTTCTCGCAGACCTACGGCGTCGATCTGCTCGGCAAGATCGACCCCTACATCGCCAACCTGCGGCCGGTGCCAGGCAAAACCGTGCCCGGCCACAATAAGTTCGACTTCGACCACTCGCTGCGCGCCCTGCGCTCCGACTATGTGCTCGCCGAGTTCCCGCCCGACGTGATGCCCGCCGCAATGGAGCGCCTGGCCCAGAACCGCTGGGGCTTCAATGGCAACCTCTACCTGAACCCGAGCTTCCAGAGCGCCTGCCTGCCCCACCCAGTGTTCGTAGGACGCTGGCGCACGCAGCTTGGCTTCGAGATCTTTCGTACGATCTACCGCTGCGACTGGGGCCAGCAATAGGCCGGAAAGCTGTGGTGTCTGTGGACAACCTGCCCGGCACGCGAGGGCCTTGGGGAGGCAGTGGTACAATGCCGATCAGAGATTCTAATCGTTGAGGAGCGCAGTATGGCACAGGCGGCAAAGGGCGTGGCGGCGCGGGGGGCGGGCGAGCTGGAGCAGCGAGTAGATATAGTGACGGCGGCGACGCGCCATGTGGCGCTGCTTGCGGCAATGCTCGCCACCGGCGGCAGCCTCTTTTTTAGCCAGGTGCTCGGCTGGCTGCCCTGCGAGCTCTGCTGGTTCCAGCGCATCCTGATGTACCCGCTCAGCCTGATCCTTGCGGTGGGCATCCTGCGCAACGACCGGGGCGTCTTCTGGTACGGGCTGCCGCTGTCCCTTACCGGCATGGCCGTCTCGCTGTACCACTATCTTGAGGTGCTCCAGGTGATCCCGCCCTCGCCGTGCAAGGGCGGTGTGCCATGCAGCATCGACTACATCAACATGGTCGGCCCGCTCTCGTTCATCAAGGTGCCCTTTCTGGCCCTCATGGCCTTTACAATCATCAGCGTGATGCTGGGGAATTACGCGGTGGCCGGTGCGCCTGCCACGCCTGCCGCTGGCCTGCGGGCGGCGCGCATCGCGGCCGGAGTGATCGTCGGCGCAACCATCCTGCTGTTCGTGCTGCTTGGCGCGCTGATCTAGGGTGCTTGCAGAGTGCAGGGTGCAGCGATGTGCGGCTCGACTGGTCTCGCGCTGCCCTCTGTTCCGTGTTCCCTGTTCCCTCGATGGATCTGCCCATGCGGGACGATCAGCTTGAAGCGACGATCCGGGCCATCCACGCCGCGCCGCCGCGCCTCGTGTATGTCTTTGCCGGGGCGGGGAGCCTGGCGCTGCACTGGCTTCACGCCGTGCCGGGCTCGTCGCGCACCGTGCTAGAGGCCCGCGACTGCTATGCGCCACGCGCCCTCGCCGAGCTGCTGGGGCAGCCCCCGGCGCAGGCGGTGAGTGAGGCGACGGCTCGCGCCATGGCCGCATGGGCGCGCGAGCGAGCCACCGTGCTCGCCGAGGACGACTGGCCGCTGCTCGGGGTTGCCTGCACCGCCGCCATCGCCACAGATCGTGCGCGCAGAGGTGCCCACCGGGCCATTGTGGCCGTGCGCGGCGGCGTCACCACGATCAGCTACGAGCTGACGCTGGTGAAGGGGCAGCGCGACCGCGCGCAAGAGGAGGCCCTCGCCAGCCGCCTGGTGATCCTGGCGCTGGCGAGGGCCTGCGGGCTGCCTGCGGTCGCGCTGCCGCTGGAGGCGGGCGAGACGCTGGATTCGGGTAGGGCTACGTCATAGTCGGCGCGGTTGCCAGCACCCGGCGGTTGAAACCGCAGCGGCCGGTCCTGCGGCCGCGCGTCGGCCTGCGCCGACTCGTCCAGACCCGCCCGCGCAGGCGGGCGCCCGCCTCCCGACCATGACGTACCCCTAGCATTCGGGGTGGACGGTCATCCACCGTCCACCGCCCACCGCCCACCATCCACCGCCCACCGCCCACCGTCCACCGTCCACCGTCCACCGTCAGCTCACCGGCTGGATGTGGGCGGAGACAAGGGTGCTCACCTCGTGGAGCAGCGTGTCGCGCTCGTAGGCGCCCTTCTGGAGCACGCGCTGCACCGAGAGGTTTAGGCGCGCCCGCTCGTCGGCGCTGAGGTCCATTGCTGTCACCACAACCACGGGGATGCTAAGCCACTCTGGCCGGGCGCGCAGCGCCTCCAGGAAGCCGAAGCCATCGAGCTCGGGCATCATCAGGTCGAGGATGATCAGGCCGGGGGGCGCCTCGGCCATCCGCTCCAGCCCCACAAGGCCGTTCTCGGCGCCACGCGCGGGCCAGCCGGATTGCGCCATCGTGCGCAGCAGCATCTCGCGCGTGGCGGGGTCGTCCTCGACGACCAGCACATCGCGGCGGGCGGCGTGCTCGCCCTGACCATGGCCACAGTAGCGGCCCACCACCTCGATCAGCCGCCGCCGGTCAACAGGTTTGGTCAGGTAGTCGGCGGCGCCGAGGGCGAAGCCAGTGTTGCGCTCATCCATAATCGTGAGCATAAGTACCGGGATCTGGGCCAGCAGCGGGTCGGCCTTGAGCGCGGCCAGGATATGCCAGCCGTCGGCGCCCTTGAGCAGCACATCCAGGGTGATCACATCGGGCAGGAGCGTGCGAGCGCGTGCCAGGCCCTCCTCACCACTGCTGGCCGTGATCACGCGCAGCCCTTCGCGGGCCAGCGTGCGCCGCAACAGATCGTGGGTGGCCGGGTCGTCGTCGATCACCAGCACAGTGCCGCGCACGGGGCCGACGGGCTCGCCGAGTGCTATGTCGGCATCGGCCGTTAGTGCCTCCAGAGACGCCTCACTCGCAGGGTCGGGCACCGAGCGGGGCATCACAATAGTGAAGGTGGAGCCCTCGCCGGGCACGCTGGTTACAGTGATGTCGCCGCTCATCATCTGGCAGAAGCGTCGGCTAAGGGCCAGGCCGAGGCCGGTGCCGCCATACTTGCGCGTGGTAGAGGCGTCGCCCTGCGTAAACTCGCGGAACAGGCGGCTCAGCTGCTCCTGGCTCAGGCCGATCCCGGTATCGCGCACACGTATGCGCAGCTGCTCGGCCTCGTCGATCACGATGCTGTCAAGCTCGAGCGTGATGCTGCCCTGGTGGGTGAACTTGGCGGCGTTGGAGAGCAGATTCAGCAGCGCCTGGCGCAGCTTGGTGAGGTCGGCGTAGACGAAGCCGGAGCTGTCGCCGGCCACCACGAGGCGATTCTCGTTCTTCTCCACCATGGGCGTGATCGTCGTGACCACCTCGCCGACCAGCGCGGCGAGGCTGAAGCGCTCAAGGAAGAGCTCCATGCGGCCGGCCTCGATCTTCGAGAGGTCGAGGATGTCGTTGATCAGGGCCAGGAGATGCTTGCCCGCCGTGCGGATCTTCTCCAGGTCGGGCGTGAAGCTGGCGTAGCCAAGATCGTCGGCCTCGTCTTGGAGCATCTCGGAGTAGCCGATAATGGCGTTGAGCGGCGTGCGCAGCTCGTGGCTCATGTTGGCGAGAAAGGCACTCTTGGCGCGGGTGGCCTGCTCGGCGGCAAGGCGAGCCGACTGAGCCTCGCGGGTTACCTCGAACAGCGCATGCGTGCGCTCCTCCACGCGCTGCTCCAGATGCTCACGGCTGGCCTGCACCTCCTGGGCCATGTCATTGAAGGCGCGGCCAACCTGGGACACCTCGCTTGTGCCGTGGATAGCAACGCGGGCGTTCATGTCGCCGGCGGCCAGGCGGCTGGTGGCGCTGAGCAGCTCGTCGAGCGGGCGGCTGATGTTGCGCATCAGGCGCAAGCCGGCTACAAAGGCGGCGACCACAAGCAGCAGCGCGAAGAGGACCGTGCCGCTCTGGCGGCGCTGGAGCGCGGTGATGCGCTGCTCCAGCAGGCCCTCCAGGGCGGGCAGGCTTGCCGAGGCGAGCAGCTGGCTGCCGTCGAGGGCGGCCTCCGCAACGCCGATCATCTCGCGCGTGCCCAGTAGCCGATCCGGGTTGGATAAGGCCTGCTGGTAGTTGGCGAGCATCGTGTTGACGGACGAACGGTAGACGGCCAAGGTCGGCTCAAGCTCGGGCTGCAGGGTGCGCGAGGCAGTGCGCGCGAAGGCGGTATCGAGGTTGCGCTGGAGCGCGTTGGTGTTGGCCTGGAGCAGGCTAGCATTCATCACCAGCTCGGTGCGCGGGTCGGCCATCAGCTGCTCGGCGGGCACGAGGCCCTCATTCACAAGCAGCATGCGGGCGATCAGCGCCTGAGCCTCGGGGAGCCGCAGCAGCGCGGCGTCCATTACATAGTAGCTATCCAGGTCCGGGTCGAGAATGAGATTTGAGTTATCACCGACGCGGGCGATCAGGGCGCGCAAGCCGGTGAGGAAACGATCATAGCGCGCGAAGCCGAGCAGCTGGTCGCCGGTGAGCGGCTCGGCGCGCAGCTCGGCCCAGCTGGCATCGAGCTCGGCGAAGAG
>JAYUYB010000683.1:0-7526 GCA_043752655.1 Chloroflexota bacterium | reverse complement strand
CCAAAGACGGCACGCGTTTGGTCGGTGACCCCGCGAAGCGCCAAGCCGTCACCAACCCGACCAAGACGATTTACTCGATCAAGCGATTCATGGGTCGGCGGCACGAGGAAGTCGAGTCCGAAGAGAAGCTCGTGCCGTACAAGATCGCCGGCGGCAAGTCCGACCTCGTGAAGGTCGATGTGGACGGCAAGAACTTCACGCCGCCCGAAATCTCGGCGATGATCCTGCGCAAGCTCAAGGAGTCGGCGGAAGCCTACCTAGGCCACACCGTCCGCAAGGCCATCATCACCGTGCCGGCGTACTTCAACGACGCCCAGCGCCAGGCCACCAAGGACGCCGGTAAGATCGCTGGCCTCGAGGTGCTGCGCATTATCAACGAGCCCACGGCAGCCGCCCTCGCCTACGGCCTCGATAAGAAAAAGGACGAGACGATCCTCGTCTTCGACCTCGGCGGCGGCACCTTCGACGTGAGCGTGCTCGAGGTTGGCGATGGCGTGGTGGAGGTTAAGGCCACCCACGGCGATACGCACCTCGGCGGCGATGACTACGACGCCGCAGTGGTGGACTGGATCATCGACGAGTTTCGCAAGGATCAGGGCATCGACCTGAGCAAGGATCGCCAGGCCCTCCAGCGCCTCAAAGAGGCCGCCGAGAAGGCCAAGATGGAGCTGTCCAGCGTCAGCGAGACCGAGATCAACCTGCCCTTCATCACCGCCGACGCCAGCGGCCCCAAGCATCTGCAGATGAAGCTCAGCCGCAGCCGCTTCGAGCAGCTCACCAGCAGCCTCACCGAGCGTCTGCGCGGCCCTGTCACGCAGGCCCTCAAGGACGCCGACCTCAAGCCCGCCGACATCGATGAGGTGGTGCTGGTTGGTGGCTCCACCCGCATGCCGATCGTGCAGGAGCTGGTGCGCAAGATGATCGGCAAGGAGCCCAACAAGTCGGTCAACCCCGACGAGGTTGTTGCCGTGGGCGCCGCCATACAGGCTGGCGTGCTCGGCGGCGATGTGAAGGGCGTGGTGCTGCTGGATGTGAGCCCGCTCTCGCTGGGCGTGGAGACCCTGGGCGGCGTGATGACGAAGCTGATCGACCGCAACACGACCATCCCCACCCAGAAGAGCGAGATCTTCTCCACCGCCGCCGATGGCCAGACCGCCGTGGACATCCACATCCTTCAGGGCGAGCGCGAGATGGCCGGCGACAATATGACCCTGGGCCGCTTCCGGCTTGAGGGCATGCCGCCCGCGCCGCGCGGCGTGCCTCAGGTGGAGGTGACCTTCGACATCGACGCCAACGGCATCCTGAACGTGAGCGCCAAGGACAAGGCCACCGGCAAGGAGCAGCGCATCACCATCACCGCCAGCACCAACCTGAACAAAGACGAGGTGGAGCGAATGGTGCGCGAGGCCGAGACTCACGCCGCCGAGGATAAGACCCGCCGCGAGCTGGTGGAGCTGAAGAACCAGGCCGATAGCCTGGCCTACCAGAGCGAGAAGACGCTCGGCGAGCTCGGCGATAAGCTTGACAGCATCGAGAAGGAGCGCGTCGAGGGCCTGATCAAGGATCTGCGCGAGGCTGTCGGCCAGGAGAGCAAGGAGCGCATGGAGAGCCTGTCGACCGAGCTGCAGGAGGCTATGGCCAAGCTCGCTCAGAGCGCCTACAGCGACAGCGCCGCCCAGGGCCAGCCGAACAGCGGCGCCCGCAAGGACGACGGTGTAGTTGAGGGCGAGTACACGGTCGAGTAAGTACTTCTCGTCCTCACCCCCTTCAGGGGCTTCTCGGAAGTTAAAAGCTTCCGGGAAGCCCCTTGTTGTTATTGGCGCCCCAGCGGCAGGTAAAGTCGGGGCAGCTTAAGCGTGTAGCCGGTGGCTTCGGCGAAGCCCCTGGCAAGCACACGATGGCCCGCCTCGCGCGGGTGAAAGTCGAAGTTCACATCCAGTTGTCCAAAGAAGTTGTACGGAAAGCGCACGTTTGTAAGCTGTGGCTCACGGCCTAAAAAGGCGCTGTAGGCGTTCACTATGGGGATGCCCCGCGCGGTCGCCTCCTCCACAATGATCTGGTTGAAGCGTGGCACATCCAGGTCGGGGTTAGCGTTGAGCGGGACAGGGCTGGCCGCTTTTAAGCCGGGGTACGGGTTGTAGTAGCTCATCAGCACCAGGTCGCCTGTGCGCTGCCCGCCCACTGTGAGCGAGGCCACAAGCGTGTCGAGGATGCGCTCCAGGTTCGTGCGGTAGAGCGTCAGGGAGGCTGTCACTGTGGTGGTGCTGCCCGGCAGGATCACTGCAACGGCGTCGTTCCCGCCGATGCTGAGCGTAACGGGGCTTACCCGGCGACCTGCGGCGCGCTCGCTGGCGATGAAGGCTGTGGCCGCTTCCAGCTGCCCACCGGGCTGAAGAAAGGTGCTGCTCGTTTCGCCCGATGTGACACCATTAAAGGTCACAGAGCTGTTGCCCAGGTTCGTGAGCGTGATCGCTGGCTGTACCTGCCGCAGGTAGTCGAGCAGATAGGCAGGGTAGCCAGGCTTGCCGTCATCCACCACTTCGTAGCCGGTGGCCAGCGAGTCGCCCAAGGCGAGGTACGTGTCGCCAGGGCCAAGCGGCACGTACACAGGCGGGTCGGCGGCCAGGGCATGGCCAGCCACAAGCGGCAGCAGGGCCACGAGCGCAAAGGCGAGCAGGGCCATCAGGCGGCGGCGCGAAGCCATATGCATTTCCTTCGTTCGCAATACGAGTGTGCGTATTATAGGCGGCGCTGCGGTTGCGTGGGCGCGCCCCTCGTGGTAAAATCCGCCCGGTAGCGAGGGCAGGTCGCATAGCCTGGTCTAGTGCGCGGCACTGGAAATGCCGTACAGCAGCAATGCTGTCGAGGGTTCGAATCCCTCCCTGCCCGCCACCAGCCATCACCGCATCGACCGGGTGGCTGCGCTAGAGAAATAGCTGCTAGCCGTCCTCCGTCCTCCGTCCTCCGTCCTCCCTCTGACGCTCCAAAAACTCGCTAATATAAGCATACAGTGCAGCCATTGCCTCAAGGCAACGCCAGCTTCTACTGGCTAGCGCGGCGTGGCGCTCATCAATCCGAGCAAGCGCCTGCGCAAGCTTCCCCTTATGCACCCCCAGAGGAGCACATGACTGATCGCCAGTTCATCGAGGTGCGCGGCGCCCGCGAGAATAATCTCAAAGACATCTCGCTGAATATTCCTAAGCAGAAGCTTACGGTCTTCACTGGTGTATCCGGTTCCGGTAAATCCTCCCTGGTCTTCGATACCATCGCCGCCGAAGCGCAGCGCCAGCTGAACGAGACCTTCACCGCCTTCGTGCAAGGCTTTCTGCCGCACTTCGGCCAGCCAGACGTCGACCGCATCGAGCATCTGAATGCGCCGATCATCATCGATCAGAAGCGCGTCGGCGGCGGCTCGCGCTCGACGGCAGGCACCTACACGGATATTGCCGTCTTGCTGCGGCTGCTCTTCTCGCGGGTTGGGCAGCCCGCTGCGGGGCCAGCCTACGCCTTCTCGTTCAACACCCCGCAGGGCATGTGTCCGGAGTGCGAAGGCATTGGCAAGACGGTTCAGCTCGATCTGGACAAGCTGCTCGACCGCAGCAAGTCGCTGAATGCTGGCGCGTTCCTGCACCCAGAGTTCAAGGTCGGCAAGTGGCTCTGGAAGACCTACACGCTCTCCGGGCTCTTCGACAACGACAAGCCGATTGTAGACTACTCCGAAGCCCAACTCCAGGCGCTGCTGCACGGCGCGGACGTGCGGGTCTCGTTCGGCGAGATGGCGCTGACGTATGAGGGGCTGGTTGAGCGCTTCACCAGGATGTATATCAAGAAGGATGCGGCGGCCATGTCCGAGCGCAACCGTGCGATCTTCGAGCAGTTCACCACCTCGCAGACGTGCCCAATCTGCCACGGTGCACGGCTCAATCAGGCCGCCCTGGATTGCAGGATCAGTGGCCGGAATATCGCCGAGCTCTCCGACCTGGAAGCGACCGAACTTGTCAAATTCTTGGAAGGCTTCACCGATCCGGTCGCCGTGAAGGTGGCAGCCAAACTCACCGAGCGCTTGCAGCACCTCGTCGAGATTGGGTTAGGCTATCTGAGTCTCAGTCGGGAAACCTCCACGCTGTCGGGCGGCGAGTCGCAGCGCGTGAAGATGATCCGACACCTTGGCAATAGCTTAACCGACATGTTGTACATCCTCGACGAGCCCAGCGTGGGGCTGCACGCGCGTGATGTGGCCCGCATGAACAGCCTGCTGAAGCAGCTGCGCGACAAAGGCAATACCGTGCTGATCGTCGAGCACGACCCAGATGTTATCGCAATCGCAGATCACATCGTCGACATCGGCCCTAAAGCGGGGACGCACGGCGGTGAGGTGGTGTTTGAAGGCAGTTATGCAGATCTCAAGCAGGCTAACACGCTCACGGGGCAATTCCTGAAGCAGCACCTACCGATCAAGCAGGAAGTACGGCAGCCCACTGGGCAGATGACGATCAAGCACGCCAGCCTGCATAACCTGAAGAACGTCACGGTGAACATACCCACTGGCGTCCTCACCGTCGTGACGGGTGTGGCTGGCTCTGGCAAAAGCAGCCTGATTAACGATGTCTTCCTGGCTCAGCACCCCGACGCGCTGGTGATCGACCAGTCCCGCGTGACGGCGAACAGCCGCTCGGCTCCGGCCACCTACACCGGGATCATGGACGACATTCGGCAGGCCTTCGCCAAGGCCAACCAGGTTAGCGCCTCGCTCTTCAGCTTTAACTCGGCGGGCAGCTGCCCCAACTGCAATGGCCTGGGCGTGGTGTACACCGATCTGGCGTTCATGGAGGGTATCACCTCCCCCTGCGAGATCTGCGAGGGCAAACGTTTCAAGCCAGAAGTGCTGGAGTACCACCTGCGCGGCAAGCCGATCAGCGACGTGCTGGACATGACCGCAGAGGAAGCCCTGAGCTTCTTCACCGAGAAGAAGATCAAGGTGGTGCTGCAAGCCATGAACGACGTGGGATTGGGTTACCTGAGGCTGGGCCAGCCACTCAGCACCGTGTCGGGCGGCGAAGGGCAGCGCCTGAAGCTCGCCAGCGAACTTTACAAACGGGGCAGCGTCTACGTGATGGACGAGCCCACGACTGGGCTGCATCTCTCAGATATTGGCCTGCTGATGGGCATCATCGACCGGCTTGTGAATGCCGGGAACACGGTTATTTTGATCGAGCATCACCTGGACGTGATCCGGCAGGCCGACTGGATCATCGACCTTGGCCCCGAAGGTGGCAGTGCCGGTGGCGAAGTCTTGTTTGAGGGGCCACCACAGGCATTGAAGCGCTGCGAGCGAAGCATCACGGCGCGGTTCATTTGAAATAGCCGATAGCCGATAGCCGATAGCCGGGGCCGGGGCCAGCAGTGGGCCGGAAATCGGTGTCATCTGTGGACAAGCAGCCCGGCCTGCTCCGCGCGCAGCCGTGCGGCGACGGCCCACGCGCCCTGGAGCGCCGCCTGATCGCCGCCCGCCGCTGCGCGCAGCGCCGCGTCGAGCTCGTCGGCGAGCGTAGCCAGGCGCACGGCGAGCTGCGGCAGCTGCGCCTCCAGATTGGCGGCGTGGACGGCCATCGCCACGTGGCAGGCCACCAGCTCCAGCAGATCGAGCTGTGCGGGGTCGAAGTGCCTACTCTGGGTAGTCGTCACGGTGAGGGCGCCGATGGCGTGCTCGCCCCAGAGCAGCGGCACGGCCATGGCACAGCGCGTGCGCAAGTCGTTCTGGCTGAGCCGCAGCCCAAGCCAGCGCCGGTCCGTGTCGGTCTCGTCGATCATCAGGGGGGCTCGGTCGCGCAGCACCATACCGGCCAGGCCGTGCTCGCTCACCTCGCGGGCGCGCTCCGGCGTGGAGCGGTGGCCGTTGCTCAGCAGCAGCAAGGGCTGGCTCTGCGCGTCGGGCGCGAGCAGCAGCACCGAGGCGCGCTCGCCGCCCACCATCTCCGGCAGCTGCGTGGCGATCTGCAACGCCACGGCGTGCGGGTCGGCGGCGGCGCTCACGATCGTGCGCCCGTAGCGCAGCAGCTGCTCCAGGGTGCCGGCGTGGGCCTGGGCTTGGCGTGCGTACTGCTCCATCTCGCCCTGGAGCGCGGCGTGCTCAAGCGCCGCGCCGATGATCTGGCCGAGCGCCGCCATAAGCGCGCGGTCGTCCTCATCGAAGGGCTTCCTGCGCCGGGCCTCGATGCGGCCCACTACGCGTCGGCCGATCTGCACCGTGCCGTAGAGCCTGCCGGGCTCGTCCGAGCGCAGCGGGCCTGTGCCCGCCGGTACGAGGATCTCGATCTCCTCGGCGCACAGCCAGTCGCCCGCGAGGTCGCGTAGGGTGGGCAGCGGGTCGGGGCGACGCGCAGCGGCGAAGAAGGCGCCGCAGCCTGCTAACGCCTCGCGCACACGCGCCACTCGGCTCTGAAGTGATGTGATCTGCAATGGAGTGGTAGAGCTTATTGTCATACGCTGCCTCGCTTACAGTTCTAGGGCGGCTCACCTAACTAGGTCATAGCATACCGCAAAAGCATAAACCTGTCATTAATCATCGCTCATAGGCTCCAGCTAGGATCACTCGTAGATAACATGCTGTTCACGCTGGTTACGCAGCGTCTCCATCAGCAATAATGTCCCACGCTCGCGCACAGTGGGGCTGTTCGCAGCAGAGCCTGTAACGAAAGTGTTATAAAAAATAAGACCGCAGGGGCAGGTTATAAGCTGCCCCTACGGTCTACGGTCACGACTTGTCTCTACGTCTACGCTCCCAGCGGCTCAGCGGGGTGCTTGCTCTCGATCTCTAGCACGCCGCTGCGGTGCAGCACGAGCTGGCCGCTCTCCAGATCCACCTCAATCGTGTCGCCCCCCTTGAACACGCCCTTCAGCAGCTCGCGTGAGATCGGCGTCTCTAGCAGGCGCTGTACGGTGCGGCGCAGGGGCCGGGCGCCGTAAACCGGGTTGAAGCCCTCGGTGACGAGGAACTCCTTGGCGGCCATGGTCAAGGTCAGGGCGATCTTCTGGTCGCGCAGACGCTTCACCAGATCATCGACCTGGAGCTCGACGATGTGTGTGAGATCCTCCATCGAGAGCGCGTGGAAGAGCACGATGTCGTCGATGCGGTTCAGGAACTCGGGGCGGAAAGCCTGCTTCAGGGCGTCGTCCACCTTCTTGCGCGCCTCGCGCAGGTCGATCGGCTTGGGGCCCTTGGCGCCGCCCGAGCCGAAGCCGATCACGCCGCCTTGCAGATGCTCGGTGCCCGCATTGCTTGTCATAATGATTACGGCGTTGCGGAAATCCACCGTGCGGCCCTGGCCATCGGTCAGGCGGCCGTCGTCGAGCACCTGGAGCAGTGCGTTGAACACGTCCGGGTGGGCCTTCTCGATCTCGTCAAAGAGTACGACCTGGTACGGGCGGCGGCGGATGCTCTCGGTGAGCTGGCCGCCCTCGTCGTAGCCCACGTAGCCGGGAGGTGCGCCGATCAGGCGGCTCACGGTGTGGCGCTCCTGGAACTC
>JAYUYB010000682.1:0-16165 GCA_043752655.1 Chloroflexota bacterium | reverse complement strand
GTGCTCGTGAGCAGGCCCACGATGTCGGCGTGGCGCCCAGCCAGGGTCAGCATGCGCTCGTGGCCGCCGCCCAGGAAGATCGGCGGGCGCTGCGGCGGCGTGGGCGTCACCCGCAGCTCGGCAAGCTGGTAGTGGCGCCCAGCCAGGCTCACTTGCTCGCCGGACCAGAGCGCGCCGATGATCGTCAGCGCCTCTTCCAGCCGCGCAATGCGCGCCCCCGCCGGGTCCAGCGTCAGGCCCATCGCCTCGTACTCGGCGCGCAGCCAGCCCGCCCCAAGCCCAAGCTCCAGGCGCCCGCCAGAGAAGGCGGCCAGCGTCGCGGCCTCCTTGGCGAGCAGTGCGGGGTGGCGGAAGTCGTTGGAAAGTACCATCGTGCCCAGGTGGATGCGCTCGGTGGCACCAGCTGCGGCGGCGAGGGCCACCAACGGCGCGTACTGCTCGCCAAAATAGTCGGGCACCAGGTGGTCGCGGATCAGGAATGTGTCGTAGCCGAGCTGCTCGATGCGGCGGACATGGGCGAGCCATGCGCCTGGCGCTAGCATCTGTTCGTTGATCACCCCGAAGCGGAACGGTCGCGTGCTCATGGCTGGGCTTCCTCTCTGTGGCAGTCTCACTGAGAGGAGTGTACGCCCGGCGGGCCTGCGCCGCACTCACTGGCTTGCGCTCACATTCGTGGTGGCTCAGTGCGCCGCAGCTGCGCTGATGCTTTGACATCATCAAAGTGATGTGCTAGCATCAAAGGAATGTGTGTGCTCACAGACTAAAGGAGGCAGCCCGTGCGAACAACGGTAGATCTCGAGGAAGATGTGCTGATGGCTGCGAAGGCGCTCGCCCGCCAGCGCGGCGTCTCGATCGGCAAGGTGCTCTCCGAACTTGCGCGCCAGGCCCTTGCCCGCCCCGGCGCCAGCACCACGCGCAATGGCATCCCGCTCTTCCCCGTGCAGCCCGGCGCCAGTGTCGTTACACCCGAGCTTGTGAGCCAGCTGCGGGATGAGCTGCCATGAGCAGCTACCTGCTCGACATCAACGTGCTGCTGGCGCTGAGCGACCCGATGCACCTGCACCACGACGCCGCCCATCGCTGGTTTGCGGCAGTTGGGAGCCCAAGCTGGGCAACCTGCCCGCTCACCGAGAACGGCTTTGTGCGCATCGCCAGCCACCCCAGCTACCCTAACCGGCCAGGTGATGCCCCGGCGGTGCTGTCGCTACTGCATCAGCTTTGCGACCTGGCAGGCCACGCGTTCTGGCCCGATGCCGTGAGCGTGCGCGATATTCTTCAGCCCGGCGCCGCCTTTACCCACAGCCAGGTGACGGATCTGTATCTGCTTGGCCTGGCGAGCGAGCGTGGCGGGAAGCTCGCCACCTTCGATCAGCGCATCACGCCCACAGCCGTGCGCGGCGCCGCTGCGGCCCTGGAGCTGATCAGCCCCTGAAGTTCCCAAAGCTCGTAAGGGCGCCCCCTGTGGGCGCCCCTTCCCAAAGCTCGTAAGGGCGCCCTACCCCACTTCGATGTCCAGCCCAATATCCAGGGCGCGTGCGGAGTGCGTGAGTGCGCCAACCGAGATGTAGTCCACGCCGCTCTCGGCCACGGCGCGGATCGTCTCAAGCGTGATCCCGCCGCTGGCCTCGCTCAGGGCGCGCCCGGCGATCACGGCCACGGCGGCGCGCAGCTGCTCCGGGGGCATATTGTCGAGCATGATCATGTCGGCGCCGGCGCCGGCGGCCACGGCGGCCTGATCCACGCTCTCCACCTCCACCTCCACGCGCACCATCGGCCCCACGGCGGCGCGCGCGCGGGCCACCGCCTCGGCCAGCCCAAGGCCCTGGGCCGCAAGAATCGCCAGGTGGTTATCCTTCAGCATCACGCCGTCGTAGAGCCCAAAGCGGTGGTTGGTGGCGCCGCCCACGCGCACGGCGTACTTCTCCAGCGCCCGCAGGCCCGGCGTGGTCTTGCGCGTGTCGAGGATGCGTGCCCGCGTGCCGCGCACCGCCTCCACGTAGCGGGCGGCCAGGGTGGCCACGCCGCTCATGCGCTGGACGAGATTGAGCGCCACGCGCTCGCCAGTGAGCAGCCCACGGGCCGGGCCTGCCACCGTGGCCACCGCCTCGCCGCGCTCGATGCGTGCGCCCTCCGGCCTTAGCTCCGTCACCACCAGGGCCGCGTCCACGGCGGCGAATACCGCGCGCAGCACCGGCAGCCCACACAGCACACCGGGCTCGCGGAACACAAAGCGAGCCTCGGCGCAGGCCTCGGCAGGCACGGCGGCAAGCGTCGTCAGGTCGCCGGAGCCCACATCCTCGCGCAGGGCGCGCTCCACCACGTCGCGGATCACGTCGGAGGCAAGCTCGAGCACTGGACACTCCTTTTAAAGCCTAGGCGATGGACGGCGCCCCAGCCACCGTCCACCGTCTACCGTCTACCGTCCACCGTCTACTGGAGCTGTCCGCGCATTGCGCCAGCGGGGAACTCGGCGGTATGCACGTTCACATAGTAGCTGGCCGGGTTCGCGCGAATCGCCTGGAGCAGGTTCGGATCGACCGTTACGCAGCCATTCACGCGGCTGCCGTCGATGAACTGTGTGAAGTCTACCACCACGGGGCCATTGGCGCCGGCTGGCGCATTATGGATGTGGGCGAGGGTGAGGGGCGCCAGCTTGCGCACGCGGGCGTTGATGCAGATCTCTAGCTCACGGGCTGCAAGCGTTACCCTGGCGCTGCCGATGCCGTCGAGGTCGCCGGGGTTGCCCACCTCGGCGGCGCCCGAAAGCGTGAGCTGGAAGCTGCTGCGCAGGCTGCCGCGCGGCTCAAGCTGGCCACGCACAGCGCCGGCGCGGAACGTCTCGGAGTGAATGTTGAGGTAGTAACTGGCAGGGTTCGCAACGATCGCGTCGATCAGGCTTGGGTCGGCGCTAACGCAGCCCTTCACCACCGGGCCGTCGATCAGGCCGGTGAAATCGACCACCACAGGGCCGTTGGCGCCGGCTGGCGCGCTGTGAATATGGGCGAGCACAAGCGGATCAAGGCTACGCGTCTCTGCGTTGATACAGACGCGGCCCTTCGCGGGCACAAGGCGCACCCGCGCAATTGCGCTGCCGTCCAAATCGCCCTGGTTTGACTGGCCCGCGCTGTTCACCTCGGCGCCGCCCGTGAGGAAGGCCACAAGCACCTCGCGCGCCGGGGCATGCTCGTCGCCGTCGTCGCCGTGGTCGCCATTGTTGCCGGAGCCGCCGTGGTCGCCATTGTTGCCGTGCGCGTATGTCGGCGCAAAGCTAAGGGCAAGCGCGGAGAGCGCAATGATCAGGCCAAGCGCCATGCCTCGAAGCTGCTTCGTCATGCTGTTCCTCTCGCTAGTGGGTCGCCGCCAGCTAAGCCGTCGCTCATCTGGGGCAAACATCGTATCGGTGTGAGGCGCCTCGCAAGAAGATACGGCCCAGGTGGGCGCTTTATATCTTCGCAATCTGCACCAATACAGCGGACCCGCTTGGCTCGTATGCTTGGTAGAGCGGCAGATAGAGCTTTGCAAATCCATCGTCGAAAGGTACGGTATGATGGTTCGGTGCGTGCAACCGCTCAACCCAGTATTCAGCAGCGTCGGCCATGTCTCGCCCGCAGCTGAGAAAGAGTCTATGGCAGGTACGTCTGATTCGGCGGTGGCCGACGACCAGACCTTGCTCGTCCAGGCGTCGGCGGGCGACACAGCGGCGCTTGGCGTGCTGTACGATCGCTACGGTCGGCTGGTCTTCAGCGTTGCGCTGCGCGTCACCGCGAACCGCGAGAGCGCCGAGGAGATCACGCAGGATACGTTTCTGCGCCTGTGGCAGCAGTCCACACGCTATGTGTCCGAGCGGGGCAGTGTTGTCTCGTGGCTGCTCACCATCGCCCATAACCGCTCGATCGACGAGCTGCGCAGCCGACGCGGCACCAGCCGTCGCCGCGAGGTAGAGCTGCCCGATTTCCTGCCAGACCAGCGCGGCCTCGACCCCACCGCCCTGGCCCAGCTGCGCATCGATTTGCAGAGCGCCCTCGCCGAGCTGCCGCAGGCGCAGCGCGAGGCGATCGAACTGGCGTTTTTCGACGGCCTGAGCCGACAGGAGATCGCCCGCCAGGCGGCGTGTCCGCTGCCCACGATTCATACGCGGCTCCGTCTGGGCATGGAGAAGTTACGCACCATCCTGCTGCGCGGCGAGCGCATCGACGAGCGGGAGGGGATCTAGACGATGCGCACTGAACAACGCCTCTCTGAGTCTGCCTGCGATACCTGCGCTGTCTCGCTTGCCGCCCTAACGCTCGGCGAGCCCCTGGCCCCGGACGAACAGACTCGGCTGCTGGCCCATCTCGCGCGCTGCCAGCGCTGCCGCCGCCGTCTCGACGAGTACGCCACGGTCGCCCAGCTGCTGCCGCTTGCTGTGCCCGAGGTCGCCCCGTCTCCCGAGCTGCGCGCACGCATCCTGGCCGCAGCCGGTCAGACGCGCGCCGCCCCTCGCCCGCTGGCGCCGCGTGGCACGCCGTGGGCCGGGTGGCGGCGGCTTGTGCAGCCCGCGCTGGGGCTGGCGCTTGCCGCCCTGCTCGCTCTTGGCCTCAACCGCGAGCTTGCCGTGCGCGGGCTCCAGGCGCAGATCAGCGCGCAGCAGGCCCAGACCCAAACCAACATCGGGATTGTCACGGCCGCCTTCGGCAACGACGACGCGATCGAGGCATCTCTCGATCCCAGCGCCGCCGCTCCCGCTGCCTCGGGCCGCGTATTCATCTCGCCGGGCGAGCCGGCGGTTGCGGTCTACGCTCGCGACCTGCCGCAGCTGCCGGAGGGCCAGATCTATCAGCTCTGGCTTGTCACCCCGGCAGGCACCGTCAGCGCGGGCACCTTTGGGGTAAACCCCGCTGGGCGTGGCTGGCGACCGCTGCGGCCGCCAGCGCCGCTTGTCAGCGTCGAGCGCGTGTTCGTCACGATGGAGCCAACCGGCGGCAGCCCGCAGCCCACAGGGGCCGAGCAGTTCTCCGGCGCCCCAGTGCGGGACGGTGGACGATAGATGGTAGGGCGCGGCACCGTCCACCGTCCACCGCCAGGCTCTACTAGTCCGCTGCGTTCGCCAGGGCAACAGGCTGCGGCGCCACGCTGGCCACTACGAAGGGCGCCCGGCCCAGGGCCTGCACCGCGTGGGCGCGCCAGGCGTCGCGCTGCCTGGGGAAGTCGCTGCGGAAATGGCCGCCCCGGCTCTCCTCGCGCAGCAGGGCGCCGCCCACAATCAGGCGCGCCGCAAGGGCCGCGTTGGCGGCGGTGATCCCGTCTGCGTCGTCGGGGTCGGCCTGGAGCGGCCAGTCCGCAAGGGCCTTGGCGCCCGCCCGCAGCTCGTCGCCGCTGCGCAGCGGGCCAGCGGAGCGAACCATGATGCCGGCGAGCTCTGAGCGCCAAGCCTTCGAGACGGGGGACGGCGGACGAGCAACGGTTACCCGTCTACTCTGCCCGGCGCCCCCGTCCACCGTCCACCGTCCACCGTCCACCGTCCGCGCAGCAGCCCTCCCCGCACGCCTGCCGAACACCAGGCACTCCAGCAGCGAGTTGGAGGCCAGGCGGTTTGCGCCGTGGACGCCGGTGCATGCGGCCTCGCCTGCGGCGAAGAGGCCGGGCAGGCTGGTGGCGCCTTCCAGGTCGGTGCGAATGCCGCCCATCAGGTAGTGCGATGCGGGGGCCACGGGGATGGGCGTGGTCACCGGGTCGAGGCCCTCCTCGCGCAGGCGGGCGCAGATCGTCGGGAAGTGGTGCTCGATCAGCGCGGCGGGCAGGTGCGTAAGATCAAGCAGCACATGGTCGCTGCCGGTGGCGCGCATGGCCGCGTAGATACCGCGCGTCACCACGTCGCGTGGGGCGAGCTCGGCGCGAGGATCGTAGGCGGGCATAAAGCGGGCGCCGTCTGGGGTGCGCAGGATGCCGCCCTCGCCACGGGCCGCCTCGGTGATCAGGAAGCCCTGGCCGGCCCTGGTGCGGTAGACCGTGGGGTGAAACTGCACGAACTCCATGTCGGCAAGCTCGGCGCCGGCGCGGTAGGCCATGGCGATCCCCTCGCCCATCGCCACAGGCTGGTTGCTGGTAAGGCCGTAGAGCGCACCCGCGCCGCCGCTGGCGATGATTGTGGCGCCCGCGAGGATGCGCTGCCAGCAGCCCTCGGGGTCACGGGCGAGCACGCCGACCACGCGCCCCGCGCTGTCGAGCAGATCGGCGGCCTGCCAGCCCTCCAGCAGCGTGATGCGCGGGTGGGCCTGGGCCTCGGCGATCAGCTGCCGCGTGACGGCCCAGCCGGTGGCGTCGCCCACGTGGACGATGCGGCGCGCGGAGTGGCCGCCCTCTAGGCCGAGCGCGAAGTGGGCCTCGTCGTCGCGCTCGAAGGGCACGCCGTGGGCGGCAAGCTCGCGCATCAGGGCGGGGGCCTCGTAGGCCAGGGCGGCCACAGCGGCCTCGTCGGAGAGGCCAGCGCCGGCCACCAGCGTGTCGGCGATATGGGCGTGCGGCGAGTCGGCGGCGTCGAGGGCTGCAGCGATGCCGCCCTGGGCCCACGCCGAGTTGGACTCGGGCAGGGCGCCACGAGCGAGCACCGTCACCTCGGCGTACTCGGCCGCCGTAAGCGCCGCCGTGAGCCCCGCAGCCCCCGCGCCGATCACCAGGACGCCGGTGCGACGGGCCGGGGCAGCGGGAAGATGGGTGAGAACGGAACGTGGGGCGTCGATCATCGCTAGCTTAACCTTCCTGACCGGAGACAAGGAGACAAGGAGACAAGGAGACAAGGAGACCACCCTGATGCTCCGCTAGGCGCTCCCGGTCTCCCGGTCTCCTTGTCTCCCGAGCGAGCGATTCTCCCGGTCTCCGCTACAGCGCGATCATCCGCTCAATCGCCGTGCGCGCGCGCGCCGCCAGCTCGGGCTCAACCGTCACCACGTGGGTCAGGTCGCGCAGGCTGTTGCGCAGCTTCTCCATGGTGATCATCTTCATGTACTTGCAGGAGATCGACTCGTCGATGGGCAGAAACTCTTTGGCGGGGTTGGCCTTGCGCATGCGGTGCAGCACGCCGATCTCGGTGGCCACTACAAACTGGGTGGCGCTGCTCTTGGCCGCATGCTGGATCATGCCCTCGGTGGAGAGGATGTGGGTGCCCTCGCTGGCGATCTTGCCCGTGGCCAGATAGTGCATCGTGCTGCTGACGCAGCCGCACTCGGGGTGGATCAGGAACTCGGCGTCGGGCAGGGCTGCGCGCTGGCGCTCAACCATGGCGGGGCGGATGGCGGCGTGGACGTGGCACTCGCCGGCCCAGATCTGCATGTTGCGGCCGGTGATCTGGCGCAGATAGCTGCCAAGAAACATATCGGGCAGAAAAAGAATCTCTTTGTCGGCGGGGATGGCGCGGATCACCCGCTCGGCGTTGCCCGAGGTGCAGCAGTAGTCGCTCTCGGCCTTCACCTCGGCGGTGGTGTTCACGTAGCTCACCACCACGGCGCCGGGGTGCTCGGCCTTCCATGCGCGCAGCTGGTCGGCGTTGATCGAGGCGGCCAGCGAGCAGCCCGCGTCGCGGTCGGGGATGAGCACTGTCTTCTCGGGCGAGAGAATGGCTGAGGTCTCGGCCATAAAATGCACGCCGCAGACCACGAGCACCGGCGCGTCGCTGCGGGCGGCAAACTGCGCCATGCCCAGCGAGTCGCCCACGTAGTCGGCGATGTCCTGGATCTCGCCGTACTCATAGTTATGGGCCAGGATCACAGCGTTGCGCTGGGCGCGTAGCTCGCGGATCTCCTCGCCCAAAGCGGCCGCCGCCTCCGGCGTGGCCTGGTAAAGCCCGATCGTCATAGTGCAATCCTTGTGCCGCCGCTTAACGCGGGGTTATTAGTGTGAAAAAGACACCAATGCAGGCCGTTAAAAAAAGCTGCGCAGCCGCGATTTAGTGTGATACTGACACCACAACCACGCCCTAAAAAATCGGCTGCGCAGCCTGTTGTAAATGTGACACCTGCGAGAGTATACGCCCGTTTTGCGGTGTTGTCAAGACACTATTTTTGTGAGAAATAGTACGAGGTCGTCAACTGTCTTCCGGGAAGGGCTCCTCAAGCTGAGGCAGTTGCTGGCACACCACCTTCCCGGAAGCTACTAAGGTATCTCGTCAGCGCCTTAGCAGCGGCAGGTATGCGCGCTGCCCCCGCACAATCAGCTGGAGCGTGCGCGTGCGCGTATTGCCACCGCCTACCACTGTCACTGTCACCTGGTAGCTCGCCCCCGGCACAAGCTGCCCCGCCGCGTGCGTATCAGTCAGCGTTACGGTCACGCTGCCCGGCGGGGTGAGGCTCGTCGGCGAGAGCACCACGCTAGGCAGCGGCGCTGGCCCCACCGGCTCGCCTACCGCCACCGTCACAGGTACGCTCAGTCCAGTTATTGCGATCTCAAATGTCGCCGCGCCTCCCGCCTGCACGGCGCGGCTCGTGAGCCCCGCGAGGCTAAGCACTGGTGGCGCGACCGGCGCAAGGCCTGTGCGCTTCAGGCTGCCGCGCCCGGTGCCCCAGAGCACCCGCGCACCCGCGCTGCCCGGCAGGTCGAAGGCCACCGCGCCGCTATGGCTCGTGCCCACCACTACCTCTAGATCCGCGTCCGCATCCAGGTTGGCAAGCGTGGGCGCGCCAAGCCCGCCATTCCACGTCGCTCCCTGGCCGGGCGCCGGCAGGTTCACCGCGTGCAACTGGTTGCCCTGGTAGTCGAGCACATGCAGCTGGCCGACGCGCCCACCACCCTTCTCCGGCCACGAGGTAAACAGCACCTCGGCTTTGCCGTCGCCGTCGAGGTCGGCCACCACCGGCTCCGAGGCGAAGCGGATGCCGCTGCCCGGCACGTCGAAGGGCCAGTTCCCGGGCTGGGCCTTGTCGAGCCCGTAAGCGTGGACGCGGCCATCGTACGAGGCGTAGAGGATCTCGCGCCGCCCGTCGCCGTCCAGGTCGGCCGCAACCGCGTTCACGACGGCATTCTCGATCAGGTCGTAGTCCTGGCTCAGCGGCCCGCTGCCCGGTGCGGGCGCAGGCAGGTTCGTCCAGTCGAAGCCGCTGCCGCTCCAGCGCGTGCGGTCGAGCTTGAGCACCCAGGGCAGATAGTAGAGGTCGCCTGCGGGGTCGCCGACGCCGCAGTTGTAGACATCGCCGGGCACGATCAGCTCCAGCGAGCCGTCGCCGTCGAGGTCGGCGATGCTGGGTGCGGCGTTGGCGAAGTTGGGCCGGTGCTCGGTGCCGCAGTTCGCGTAGCCGCGCAGGTCCACGGCGTGATCCACATGCACGCCCACCTGGCTCCAGGCCTTGCTGGCGCCGTAGATCGAGCTGGCGGGAAGCTGGTTGCCGTTGGCGGCCAGCGCAGTGATGTAGTGGGTGTCGGTGGGGGCGAAGAGCTCCTTCACGCCGTCGCCGTTCATGTCGGCGATGGCGAGGTTCTCGTTGTACATGTTCGCGCCGTAGCCAGCTTCGCCGTCGCGTCGGGCGGGCCAGCCTGCGCGCGGGCTGCCGTCGGCGGCGAACACCTGCACTTGTCGTGTCGCTCTGGCGCCCCCCGCGCCGTCGCCCGCGCGCCCGACAATCACCTCCAGGCGGCCGTCCTGCTCCAGATCCTCCACGGCCAGGCTGCGCACTTCGCCGTCGCCGAAGGGGCTGCGCGCCCAGACCACGCCGCCCGCGCTGTTGTAGACGGTGAGTTGGTCGCCGCCGCGCCCCACAATCACCTCCAGCGTGCCGTCCCCGGTGAGGTCGGCCACGGCGATGCCGGGCCAGATGCGCTGGCCGTTGGCGGCGCTCCACTGCACGCCGCCGTCCTCGCCGTTCAGCGCGTAGAGGTCGTAGCCGCCCCAGATCACCTCAGCCTTGCCGTCGCTGTCGAGGTCGCCCACGGCGGGAGAGGCGTACCAGCCGGTCTCGCAGTAGTGCGGCGGCGCGGCGCAGCCGCCGTACTGCCACTTGAGCACCGGGGCGGCGATGGCGCTAACCTGTGCGGCGGGCACAGGCACGGGCGCAGGCGCGCCGCCGAGCAGCAGGCCGAATGCAAGCAATAGGGTAAGCTGTAGGCGCATAAACATAATTCGCTCCTTTGAGTAGGCCTTGGGGCCAATTCAGTTGTCAGGCGTCAGGAGTCAGTTATCGGTTCGCAGGATCAGTGTACAGTTCCAGCTCGCAGTTGCCAAGCCACCGGCGGGGTGCGGCATATGGTTTCGGGCGCGCGCGTGCCTGGCGGCGGGAGCCGCGGCGAGGGGCGGCTGAACGCCGCGCGTCGGCCTGCGCCGACGCCGTGCTGCGTCCGCGTAGGCGGACGCGCGGCCACAGGCCGGGCCGCTGCGGTTTCAACCGCCGGGTGCTGGCAACACCGCCGACTATGACGTAGCCCTAGGGGCGCGGGTGCGCCGCTTTACGCCGCACCGCAGCAGCGGTAAAATGAGGAGCCTTGGAACAACACACAGCCAGAGAGTAGACAGCCAGTATGCACGACCGATCAGGTGGGGTGCCAATCTGGGTCTGGGGCGCTGTGGTGGGCATTCTGCTCATCCTGATCAGCAGCCGCAGCCACCTGCTCGCCCCAGAGAACCCCTCGCTTAGCCAGTACTTCGCCGCCCAGCCCACGCCCCAGGGCTTCGACCCCGGCTTCCGGCTGCCGCAGCTGGAGATCTCTGCGCTCCCCGCCGGGCTCCAGACGGCGGCCCGCGAGCTGCTCGCCACCCTGGGAGCCGGCGGCGTTGGGCGCCCGGTGGAGCCCGCTGTGGAGAGCCGCAGCGTGCGCGTGGAGGTGCGCGAGCTCAAGCGGGTGGAGGGCGGCCTCCAGGTGCGCGGCGAGGTGACGAACCTGAGCGGAGGCGAGCTGCTGGTGCCGATCAGCGCCTTCGAGCTGCGCGACAGCACGGGCGCCAGCTATGTGGCGGGCGGCGGCGCAAGCGCCACGCTGAAGCCCGGCGAAAGCACGCCGCTCGATCTTACCGTGCCGCTGCCAGAGGGCCGCGGCCTGCTGCTTGTCACCAACCTGCCACCGGACCCGGCGGTGGAGCAGCGCCTGATTGTTGTGGAGACTAGCCCAACATGAGCATCGCTGAGAATGTCGCCGCCGTCCAGGCGCGCATCGCCGCCGCCGCGCGCCGCGCCGGTCGCGACCCCGCTGAGATCACGCTGGTCGCCGTCACCAAGACCCACCCGCCCGAGCTGGTGGCCGAGGCGGTCGCCGCCGGGGCGCGCGCGCTGGGCGAGAATCGGGTGCAGGAGGCGGCCAGCAAGATCGAGGCGCTGCGCGAGCAGCGCTCTGAGCTGCGCTGGCACCTGATCGGCCACCTTCAGCGCAACAAGGCGAAAGTCGCCGCCGAGCTGTTCGACCTCGTTCACTCGGTGGATAGCCTGCGGCTGGCGGAGGCCCTGGCGCGGCAGGTGGTGCCCGGCCGGCGGCTGCCGATCCTGCTGCAATGCAATGTGAGCGGCGAGGCGAGCAAGGAGGGCTTCGCGCTGCCGGGCGGGGCGGCGAGCGCAGCCTTGCTGGCGCTGCTGCCAGAGCTGGAGCAGCTCGTGGCGCTGCCGCAGCTAGAGGTGCGCGGCCTGATGACGGTGGCGCCCATGGTGGCCGACCCAGAGCAGGCGCGCCCGGTGTTCAAGGCGCTGCGCGAGCTGCGCGACGAGCTGGCCCGGCGCCTGCCGGCAGCGCGCTGGGACGAGCTCTCGATGGGCATGACTGACGACTTCGAGGTTGCGATCGGCGAGGGCGCGACGATCGTGCGGGTGGGGCGGGCGATCTTTGGGGCACGTTAGAGCACGAAGGACGCGAACCGTCTGGAGCACGAAGGCCGTCTGGAGCACGAAGGCCGTCTGGAGCACGAAGAACGCGAACACTAGCGAAAAGCGCGAAACCTTCGGCTAAATGGCGCTTCTCCACTGCCGAAGGTTTCGCGCTTTCGTCATTTCGTGTTCGCGGCGGTTCGCGGTGTTTCGCGGCGTTCGCGGTCCAGCCTGTTCGCGCCGTTCGCGGTGTTTC
Source organism: Chloroflexota bacterium (assembly GCA_043752655.1). Taxonomy (GTDB): domain Bacteria; phylum Chloroflexota; class Chloroflexia; order Chloroflexales; family Chloroflexaceae; genus OHK40. The sequence continues at coordinate 4,159 of JAYUYB010000682.1, read as the reverse complement.
GCGGCGTTCACGCTCCAAACGGTTCGCGCTATTCGCGCTCCAGCCGGTTCGCGGCGGTTCGCACGGGTTCGCGGCGTTCGCGCTCCAAACGGTTCGCGCTATTCGCGGTCCAGTCGGTTCGCGGCGGTTCGCACGGGTTCGCAGCGTTCGCGCTCCAAACGGTTCGCGCTCCAGACGGTTCGCGCCGTTCGCCCCTATCCTCCCGAGTCACGTGGATCAAGCGCGTCGCGCAGACCATCGCCGAGGGCCGTAAACGACAGCACCAGCACCGAGATCATCAGCACCGGGAAGAGCAGCAGCCAGGGGCCGGAGCTCAGATTCGCGAAGCCGTCGGTCAGCATCTGGCCGAGGCTGGTGGGCAGCGGATTGTCTGGGTCCACCGAGGGGCGTAGCCCTACGCCGAGAAACGTGAGCACCGCCTCGGAGAGGATGAGGCCAGGGATGCTGAACGAGATCGCCACAATGATCAGGCCGAGCGTGTTTGGCAGAATATGGCGCAGGAGAATATTCGGCGTGGGGATGCCGAGCGCGCGCGCCGCTTCGATAAACTCCTTCTCCTTCAGCGAGAGCACCTGCCCGCGCACCAGGCGCGCCAGGCCCGTCCAGCTGATCAGTGCCAGCGCGGTAAAGATCAGCAGCAGGCCCTGGAAGGCCTTGCCGAACAGTGAGTCGCGGAAGGCCACCGTGAGCGTGATGATGAAGAGCAGGTCGGGGAACGAGGCGATAATCTCGGTGAAGCGCATGAGCAAGTTATCGACCCAGCCGCCAGAGAAGCCCGACACCAGCCCAATCGCTACGCCGATCGCCAGAATGATAAACTGCGGCACTACGCCCACAATCAGTGAGACGCGGGTGGCGTAGATCAGGCGCGAGAGGATATCGCGGCCGTTGCTGTCGGTGCCAAGGATGTTCTCGGGGTTTGGCTGCCGCGCCGGGTTGTTGGTTACCCAGATCGGCGGGCGCAGGCTGTTGCGCGTCGTCTGCTCGGTCGGGTTCTTCGGCGCCAGCAGCGGCGCGAAGAGGGCGACCAGAATATAGAGCAGGATCACTACAGCCCCAGCCACAGATGCACGGTTACGCGCCAGTCGGCGCAGCGCGTCGCCCCAGAGGCTACGGGTCTTCATGGCGTTCAGGTCAAGGCTGCCAGGCTTGCTCATCGTCGTCGCCGTCGTTGCCATGCGCGCCACCTTCTAGCTAGCTGTACGAGATGCGCGGGTCTATCACGCCGTAGGCGATATCGACCAGCAGATTGGCGAGTCCGAGGAAGAAGACAATCACCAGCGAGCCCGCCATGATCATGGAGTAGTCGCGCTTGCCGATCGCCTCCACAAGCAGCGAGCCCATGCCCGGCACCTGGAAGATAATCTCAGTAAAGAGCGTGCCGGTGATCAAGCCAGCGGCTAGCGGTCCCATCACGGTCACCACGGGCAGCAGCGCGTTCTTGATCATATGCCGCCAGATCACCACCTGGTTGCCCAGCCCCTTTGCCTTCGCCGTGCGCACGTAATCCTGGCGCTTCACCTCGAGCACGCTAGAGCGCGTCAGCCGCGTGATAAAGCCCATCGAGACCGAGCCGAGCGAGATAGTAGGGAGCACCCATGGTCGAATCGGGTCGTCCCAGTTGGGCAGCACCGTAAACCACTTCAACCCCGTGGCAAAGACGATCACCAGCAGAAAGCCGACGATGAGGGTTGAAAGCGAGACAAAGAAGGTCGAGATGAACAGCACGATATAGTCGATCCAGGTGTTCTGCTTCAAGGCTGCGAGCACGCCAAGCGGCACGCCGACAAACACCGCGAAGAGCAGTGCCTGGAGACCAAGGCGCGCCGAGTAGTAAAAGCGGCTCGGCTTACCGGAGCGCTCCTCGAACAGCTCCTCCTGCACCGTGCGAGCACCGCGCGAGGCGTAGGTGGGGCCAAAGTTGCCGCCCATAGCGCCCCATACCAGCTGCCGCTCACCCGTTGTTGGGTCAGTGTCAATATCAAAAAACATGTAGCGGGTAAACTGGCGCCAGATCGGCAGATCCAGCCCAAACTTCTCACGCAAGAGCGCCTCGACGCGGGGCGACATCTGGCGACGCTCCGGGTCGGTGTCGAAGGGGCCACCGGGAGTCACCTTGGCGATGCCAAAGGTCATCAGGCCCACGATCAGCAGGACGGGGATCTGCCAGAGAATGCGACGGATGATATAGGCGGTCATGGTTCGCTCCGTGAGTTGAGGTGCGCTGCTACAGGCCGGATCTACAAATAGCAGGTCCCCCTCGCTCCCTGGTAGCGGAGCGAGGGGGCAGGAGCGCGGGCCAGACCGCTTACGGCTGAACGTCCACGTTCGGCAGGTTGAAGAAGCCCCACCAGTAGTCCACGGGCGTGAGGTTATCGGCCTTGATGCCCTGCACGTACGGCTTCACCAGCTCGAAGCCGCTATTGATCCGGTTGGGCACGAAGATCACATCGTTGATCAGGATCGTCTCAGCCTGGTTGTAGAGCTCCAGGCGCTTGGTCGGGTCCTGCTCAACATCAGCCTGCTTGATCAGCGCGTCGAACTCGGGGTTGGAGTAGTTCAGGCGGCTGGAGAGCAAGCCGTTGCTCTGCCAGAGCGAAACCCAGTTCTGGGGGTCGGGGTAGTCCATGCACCAGCCGGCGCTGAAGAAGCCAACCTGGCCTTCCTTCTGTAGCGCGGTAAACGCCGTGGGCTCAACCGGGTCGAGCACCACGTCAATGCCCAGGTTCGTCTTGAGTTGGCCGGCCAGCCACTCGAAGCGAGCATTGTTACGAGCGTTAGCGCCGTAGCTGATCTTGATCTCAGGCAGGCCCTCGCCGGCAGGGAACCCAGCCTCGGCCAGCTTGGCCTTGGCGGCATCCGCGTCGAAAGTAAATGCCTTCAGGTCGGGCTGGAAGCCGGGGACGCCGGGCGGGATGAAGGCGTAGTTCACCTGGCCAATGCCGCCGAAGATGTCGCGCACCCAGGCCTCGCGGTCGATCGCCATCGAGAAAGCCTGGCGCACCTCGATATTATCGAAGGGCGGGAAGTTCTGGTTGAAGCCGAAGTAGTTGCTGCAGCTGCCGGGAACCTCCACCATGTCCGCGCTCAGGATCGGGTCGCTCTCCACCGTGCCAAGATCCTCGGCCGCCACGGCCAGCACGTCCAGCTCACCATTCTGGTAAGCCTGGAAGGCTACCTGGCCCTCGGTGATCATGTAGTACTCGACGCGCGTAAGCTTCACGGGGCCGAGCGGGCCAACATAGTTCGGGTTCGGCTCCCAGGTCGCCTTGTTGCCGTGGTCCCACTCGGTGAGCACGAAGGGGCCATTGCCGATGTAGTTCTCGGCGTCGTACCACCAATCGTCACCCTTCGCCACATCGCTCTCGCGGGCCGGGGCGCCGATCCAGAGGGCCGCCATGCTGAGGAAGTAGGGCGCGGGGGCAGTCAGCTCAATCGTGAGCGTGCTGTCGTCGGTCGCCTTCACGCCGTAAGCAGCCTCGAGGGCGGGCAGGTCGAGGGCCTGAGTAGCGGTGATGTCGAGGCCCTGACAGGCGGCGGCGGACCACTCACTGTAGCCCTTGATGACGCCGCAGGGCAGCGACTGGTACTGGCCGGCCGTATCAGGGTTCGCGAGACGCTTCCAGGCGTACTCGAAATCCTTGGCCGTGAGTGGCGAGCCATCGGAGTACTTGCTGTCCGGCCGGATCTTGAAGGTGTAGGTCAGCCCGTCGGCGGAGGCCTCGACGCTCTCGGCGGCGCCGGGCACGGGCTGCATCTTGCTATCGAAGGTCATCAGGCCCTGGTAGGCCATCATGATGAACTGGATCTCGGTGACGAAGCTGGACTTTTGGGGGTCCACATTGTCGGGCTCACTGCCGGTGTTGATGCGCAGCACGCCGGCCTCAGCGGTGCCGGTGCCGCCGGCGGCGGGCGCCTCGGGGGCCGCGGTGGGGGCATCTGCGGGGGCGGCGGTGGCGTCAGCGACGGGGGCGGCGGTGGCATCTGCGGCGGGGGCCACGGTGGCCTCAGCGGCGGCGGGGGCAGTTGCGTCGGCCGCGGGGGTGCTCGCGGCACCGCCGCAGGCGGCGAGGATCGGCACGAGGAGCGCGAACAGCAGGGCCATTGCGGCGCTGCTGCGCCAGTTGGCGTTAGGCATCTGAGAGTCTCCTTGAAGCAT
>JAYUYB010000681.1:0-3029 GCA_043752655.1 Chloroflexota bacterium | reverse complement strand
GTCACCCCACAAGCGCGTCGCGAAAGCGGCCCATGCCCTCCACGATCTCGGCCTCGGCGGTGGCGTACGAGAGCCGGATGTGGCCGGGGTAGCCGAAGGCCTCGCCGCTGATGCAGGCGATCTGGGCATGCTCCAGCAGGTAATCGTTCAGCTCGTCGCTGCTGTTGCAGATCACGCCGTGCTTCAGGGGGCGGCCCAGCAGGCCAGTCACGTCGGGGAAGACATAGAAAGCGCCATCCGGGGTGTCGCAGCTTACGCCAGGGATCTCGGCGAGCAGCTCCATCATCAGGTCGCGGCGCTTGCGGAACGAGGCCGCCATGTCGCGCACCGTCTGCTCGATCTCAGCGTTCGGCGTGTAGGCCACGAGGGCGGCGTACTGCGAGATCGAGGCGGTGTGGGTGCTGGTATGGCTCTGAATGTCCTTGATCGCGGTGATGATCGGCTGCGGCCCGGCGATATAGCCCACGCGCCAGCCTGTCATAGCATAGGCCTTGGCGGCGCCGTTCACGATCAGGGTGCGGTCCTCAAGCTCGGGGGCCACACGCAGCAGCCGCGCGTACTCGACATACGAGAGCGCATCGTAGATCTCGTCGGTGATCACGAGCATATCGGTCTCAAGGATCACATCGGCGAGGGCGCGCAGCTCGGCGGCGCTGTAGACGGTGCCGGTGGGGTTGGAGGGCGAGTTCAGGACGATCAGCTTGGTGCGCGGGGTGATGGCGGCGCGCAGCTGCTCGGGCGTGAGCTTGAAGGCGTTCGCCTGGGTGGTGCGGGGCGTCACGGGGGTAGCGCCGGCGAGCCGGGCCTGCTCCACGTAGCTCACCCAGTAGGGCGCGGGGATAATCGCCTCGTCGCCGTCGTCGCAGACGGCCTGGAAGGCGAGGTAGAGCGCCTCTTTGGCGCCGGTCGTCACCGTCACCTGGTTGATCCCGTAGCTGATGCCCTGATCGGCGGTGATGCGGGCGGCCACGGCGCGGCGCAGCTCGGCGATGCCGCCGGCCGGCGTGTAGTGGGTGTAGTTCTTATGGATGGCGTCGATGGCGGCGTTCTTCACGGGGGTAGGCGTGTCGAAGTCGGGCTCGCCGACGCTGAACGAGATCACATTCACACCTTCGGCGCGCATCTGCTGTACACGGCCATTCATGGCCGCAGTGGCCGATGGCTCGAGCTGGGCCACGCGCCGGGCCAGGCGGTACTCCATCTTTGTGGACATTGGCTGCTCCTTGGGTAGCTCGCTGAGCTTCCGAGAAGGAAGACCCTTCCCAGAAGCTGTTAAAAAATTGGGCGGCTAGGCTGCCAGCCTACGCCGTCGCCGCCGGTGCTGGGCGGGGTGCGCGGCGTAGGTGCCGGGGGCGCGGCGGGGGTCGTGGGTGCCGGGGGCGCGGTGGGCGCGGGCTGCTCGTCGGCGCTGATCTGCGCGAGATACTGCTCCAGCAGCGGGCGTGTGAGGGCGCCGGTGTGGCGGGCCACGAGCACGCCGTCGCTGTTGAGGAACAAGGTTGTCGGGATCGACTGGATGCGGTAGAGCTTGCCGGCGCGACCGTTGGGATCGTACCAGACTGGCAGGGTCATTTTGAGGCGATCCATAAAGGGGCGCACGGTGGTGGGCAGCTCGTCGGTGACGGCGAGGAAGACGATGCCCTCGGCCTCGTGGTCGGCGTGGGCGGCCTGGAGCACGGGGATCTCCTCGCGGCAGGGGCCGCACCAGGTGGCCCAGAAGTTGATCACGGCGGGCTTGCCCTGGAGATCGGCCACGCTGACGCGCTCGCCGCGCCCGGTGGTGAACTCGGCCTGGGGCAGCAGGCTGCCCACAGCGACGCGCGCGTCGGGGTCGCCCCGCGACGCGCAGCCTGCCAGCAGGGCTAAAACGACGAATAAGCTGAGGAGCTGTGATCGGCGCATTGGCGGCTCTCTTTAGCGTTGGGGCCAGATTGTGCTGCTGATTATACCATGCGCAATCTGGCGCGGGACTATGCCGCTCGCCTGCACGGCCCCGCCGTTTTCGCAGTAAAATAGTAACAGACACAGCGCCACACAGCGAAAGGATCTCCCCGATGGCAACCCTGGTAGCAACCTTCACCGACCCGCGTGATGCGGCGCGGGCGGCGGCGGCCCTGCAAGCTGGCGGCTTCGCCGGCACAAGCGTAGGCACGAGCGATAGCGGCCCCAGCTCGCTGCTCGGCCTCGGCGAGACGGTGCAGAGCTTTAAGAACCGGGTGCTGTTCACCGTCACGTTCGGCACTGCCGCCCTCGGCGCCGCTGCCCTCGGGTTTCTCGGCTTTGTCTCGATGGGCTTTACCGAGATCCGCAATATGTCCACCCTGGATCGCGTGCCCGGCCTGCTGGCGTGGACCGCGAGCTGGGCCGTGGCTGGCCTCGTGCTTGGCCTGATCGGCGGCCTGCTCGCGGGCCTCGTGCTGTCGAACCTGCTCGCCAGTGCCACCGAGCGTGCTGTGTCTGAGGGCCACGGCGTGGCTCGCCCCCAGGTGACGGTGCCCGTGGCCGATGCCGCCGCCGAGGACGCGGCCTACGCTGTGCTCAAGGAGGTCGGCGTCTACGAGATCGCCCGCCGCGCTACGCCGCTGCCGCGCCAGCGCTAGGGCGGTTTGCTTCCCGATCAAGGCCCTGATGGGCACGCTCACGCCGACGCGCAGCTGCTGGTGAGCGTGCGCGAGATCCGCGTCTGGAGCCTGCTGGATGTGCTGATTGGCCTGGTGGTGATCGGGGCGGCCTGGCAGAGTTTGGCGCGAGCCGGGGGCCGGCGCAGGCTATCGCCGACGCGCTCACGCTGGCGCTCGGCGCCTTGCTGGTCACCTTTCTGGTGCCGGTGGACTTCGCCGTAACAGCCTTCGCCGTAACAGTGCCCGCCGAGGCGCTCACCGGGCGGCAGGCATGCTCCTGGTGGCACGGAACCTGTGGAGCATGGGCCTGCGGCGCTACGCGGGCGCGTCGGCGTAGCTGGACGGGGGACGGGGGACGGGGGACGGGGGACGGGGGCCACACTTACCGTCTACCGTCTATCGTCCACC
>JAYUYB010000680.1:0-7544 GCA_043752655.1 Chloroflexota bacterium | reverse complement strand
GCAGGCCCTCCTCGAGCACGCTGAGCAGCACGTTGTTGGCCTCGGGGCGCGAGCGAGTAAACTCGTCGTAGACCAGCGTGAAGCCCTCGCGCACGGCGGCAGTAAGCCGGTTGTCCACCCAGCGCTGCTGGGCGTCTTCCTCGTACTTCACTACGGAGTGGATATAGCGATCCACCACGCGGCGATACTTGTAGCCACTGTTGGCGCCGATCAGATCGGCGGTGGTGAACTGCTCATCGCCCACGAGCAGCATCACGGGGCGGCCAATCTGGGCGGCAACGTGGAGCGCCAGGGTTGTCTTGCCAGTGCCGGCGGGGCCACGAAAATGCACCGGGTAGCCAGCCTGTAAGTAGATCAGGGTGCGGTCGCTCAGGTCGGCCGTGGCGGGCGTGGCCACAAAGTCGGGGCTCGGCTTAAGGTGCAGGGTAGTTCTGGCGCTGTCGATGATGGGGCGGGCTGCGACGTTCATGGCGTGCTCCAAATAGATATGCTAGCTGCCTGTTCCTGGTTCGGGCGCCGCTTGTGCGCGCCCCACGCCTAGCGTAGCTCGACGGCCAGAGCGCGGTACCAGCGCTCGCGGGCGGCAGCGTGGGCAGCGGGCTGATCATGCCAGGTGGCGAACTGCTCGAACACGCGACGCAGGCCGGGGCGGGCCTGCTCCCATGTGCGCCGCTCTAGCGGGTCGCCCGGCGTGGCGGCGTGGGCGGCGGCGAAGCACTGGTGGGCCATGCCGCGCTCGAACTCGGCCCCCGCGCCCACCGAGACCCCGGCCAGCAGGTAGGCTAGCGCGTCGCCGAAGGCCAGGGCCAGCGGCCCGGCGAGCCCAAGGCGCTGCCCGGCAACGGCGCCCATGGCGGCCAGCAGACGGGCCAGCGCATCCTGGGCGGGGGGAGTGTCACGGCGGTGCAGCAGGGCCAGGGCGTCGGCACAGGCCAGCGGCGGCCGCTCGCCCCAGACGCCGGATGGGAAGAGCCCAAGGCTGGAGTCGGCCAGGCGCAGCTCGCCCGGCTCGCCTGCGTCGGCAAGGCCCGCGACGACGAGCGCCCACAGATCGCGGAAGAGGCTTTGGGCGGCCGAGAGGTCGGGCTGCAGCACAATCTCAGGGCGGGGGCCGTCGCGCACTACCAGGCGGCACGCCACGCCCTCCAGATCCTGAAGCTGTGCGGGGAGCGTCACCTCGATGCTGCCGCTGCTGCGGCCGGCCGAGCGAATCCGTCTGGTGCCAAGGTTCATCGGTGTGCTCGCGGCTAGTCGCTCTAGCGATCTATCTAGCAGATAGATTGGGCTGAAAGGAGGGAGAGCCCCAAGCGCTCTCCCCAGACAATGGTTAGGCGAAGTCGGCGAGCGTGCGGGCCTGGCTGAGCCAGTCGTCTACGGCGGCGAGGCGGCTGGTGGAGCCTCCCAGGATGCGCCTCAGCTCGGCGGGGGTGCTGAGGGCCACCTGGATGTAGGTGAAGATCCCGGCCTGGTTGGGCCGCTGCTGCGTGCCGGGGCCAATGCCCTTGATCTTCATGAGGTCGTCGCGGATGTCGTTGCTAGGCGCCGGGTGCGAGCGTGCCTCGGGGGCGGCGCTGCTGGCGTGTGCGGGCCTGGTGGCGGCCGGGGCGGCGAAGACGCTCAGGCAGGCCAGATCCACATCCTCCGCGATCTCCGCCACACTTCTGCCAAGGGCGGCAATGGCCGGGTCGCCGCTGGCGTCTGCGGCGGACTCAAGCTCGCGCTGGAGCGCGGTGACGTTGCGGAGCACGCTGTCGATCTGCTCAGCAACCAGGGCGCGCTGGTCAGCGCCCATGGCGCTGCGGGTGGCGTCAAGATCGTGCAGCATGCCTGCAACGCTGCCTGCCAGGTTCTCGACGTAGGCGCCGATCGTCTTGCGGCGTATTGGCGAGAGTGCGCCGTGGGCGGCCTCGAGCTCGCGGGCCAAGCTGACGCGCACCTGCTGCGTGTAGGCGCCAAGGCCGCCGTGGCTAAAGCGCTGCGCCGTCGGGGCAGGTGCGGCAGGAAGCTCCGGGGCGGCGGCTGGCGGCGCAGTGCGGGCAGGCGGCACTGGCGGCAGCGCCTTGTGCGCAGGGGCGGCGGTGGCGCGCAGCTGGGCGAACACCGCGTTGCGGCGCACCTGGACCTCGGCGGCGCGGGCGACGGCGGCGCTGGAGCGCGTGGCCGAGCGGGCGGCCGCAAGATCGCCGAGCAAGTAGGCCGAACGCACGCGCAGCTCGTCGAGCATGCGGGTGAGCCTGCGGTGCTGGTCGACGCTGAGAAAGCTGCGCAGCAGCTCCAGGGCCGCGAGGAAGCTCGTGGTGTCTGTGCGCAGGGCCACGGCGTAGGCCTGAAGCTCCTGGCGGCTCCTGGCGGCAAGACCCTGGCGCGCCTGCTCGATGCCTGCCAGAAGCGCGGCGGTGTCTGTGCGCAGGGTAACAACGGCGGCCTGAAGCTCGTGGCGCAGTGCGACGGAGTTGGCGGTGCGCGCTGTGGCGAGCGAGGCGAGCAGCTCGTCGCTAGCGTGGCGTAGCGCCTCGCCAAAAGCGGTCAGGCGGCTCTGCTGATCGGCGGCGAGGTTCTGGCGCTGCTGGGCAAGCTCGGCCTGCATGTCGGCGGCGGCGTAGCGACGCTGGCGGGCACTGGCGGCCTGGCGGGCGCGCTCGCCCTCGGCGCGGGCCACGCTCTCGGCGCGCAGGGCGCGCAGCTGGGCGGCCGTCTCCGCGCGCAGTTGCGCAACGGCGGCCTGGCGCTCGGCCTCGGCCTCGCGCAGGCGCTGCGACAGATCAGGTGGGATGTAGGAAGATGTCACGGGCGGCCCTCGTTGTGGGACGATGGTGCGTTGGTGTGGGCGCCATTCTGGCGAGAATACAAGGCTTGGCGTAGGGGCGCCCTTGGCGGGGCGCCCCTCTGCTCAGGACCGAGCTCAGGCGGGCGAGGCGGCGGAGGCGGTGAGGCCAACGGCCTCGGCGTACTTCAGGTAGGTGTCGACGCTAGCCACGACGATACGGGCCTCGATGGCCAGGAGCTCGATACCAACCAGCGGCACGCGCACCCAGGCATCAATGACGATGCCCTTGTCCAGGATGCGGTCGACAACCTCGGCGAGACTGCTCGAGGCGTTCACTTTCTCGACGGCCATGGGATCCTCCTGCGGTGTATTGCTTCAATGAACCAGTAGCCCTCGTGAGGCAGTATAGCTGCCCCCATGCCGGTTGCGCGTTAGCCGTGCGATAGGGTTGCATTAGGGAAGCGTTAGGGAGCACAACGCAACGGCCCTGCCTGTGCGGGCGCATTGTGATGCGCTACAGGCAGGGCCGGGGGGGCCATAAAGCGAGGGCGCGCTGAAGGGGTGCGTCGACGGGGGCGGACGTGGCCGACCGTCACGGGAGCGCAGCGCGCGGGTATCGCTTTACGAGGCAGAGCTGGCGCGTGGGAGATTTTGGATTTTGGATGTGAGATTTTGGAGGCATCGGCGCTCCAAAATCCAAAATCGGCAATCCAAAATCCCTACGCGCTCTGGGCGTGAAGTTTTTCGCGTAGGCCGAGCACCTCGCTGCGCAGGCGATTGTCGACGTTGATCTCGTCGGCGATCTTCTCGTAGCCGTACATCACGGTGGTGTGATCGCGGCCGCCGAGCATATTGCCAATATCCACCAGGCTCGACTCGGTCTCCTCGCGCAGCAGATACATGGCCACATGGCGCGGCACGACGATATTGCGCGAGCGGCCACGGCCGGTGAGCGCCTTCAGCTCCACGCCGTAGTGCTCGCTCACCGCCTGGATGATCAGCTCGGGCGTGATACGCTTGCGGCGCGTGCTGCCGAGCAGATCGGCGAGCGCGGTGGTGACGACATCTACGCTGATTGGGATGCCGTGCATATTGGCGAAGGCGACGAGCCGATTGAGGCTGCCCTCCAGCTCGCGGATGTTGCTCTGGACCTTGTGGGACAGGAAATCGATCACGTCGTCGGGCACGTAGACATTCATCTGCTCGGCCTTGGCGCGCAGAATGGCCGTGCGCGTCTCAAGATCTGGCGGCTGTACATCTGCGATCAGGCCCCACTCGAAGCGCGAGCGCAGGCGCTCCTCCAGGGTCAGGATCGCCTTGGGCGGCTTGTCGGAGCTGATCACAATATGCTTGGCGGCGGAGTGCAGCGCGTTGAAGGTGTGAAAAAACTCCTCCTGGGTGGCGTCTTTCCCGGCGATAAACTGAATATCATCGATCAGCAGCACATCGATGTTCCGGTAGCGGATGCGGAACTCTTCGGTCTGCTGGCGGCGGATGGCATTGATCAGGTCGTTGGTAAACTTCTCCGAGGAGACATACAGCACATTGATCTCGGGGTCGCGATCAAGCACATAGTTGCCGATCGCATGGAGCAAGTGCGTCTTGCCCAGCCCCACGCCACCGTAGAGGAAGAGCGGATTGTAGGCCTGGCCGGGGTTATCGGCCACGGCCAGGCAGGCGGCGTGCGCCAGCCGATTGCTTGAACCCACGATGAAGCGCGAGAAGGTGTATTTGGAGTTCAGCATACCGGTGCGCATGGCGCTGGAGAGATCCAGCTGCACGGCGCGCTCGCTGCGGTGGTGGCCGTCCTCGTCGGTCTGGGCGATGATCGGGCTGCTCGCGCTCAGATCCATGCGTGGTGCTGAGGCGCTGCCGGCGATCACCACGAGCACCTGCACCGGGTAGCCCACGACATCGCCGAGCGAGCGGCGCACAGGGCTGAGGAAGCGATGCTCGAGCCCCTGCTTGTGGAAGGGCGAGACCGTCGCCACCGTGGCGAGGCCAGCATCCAGCGAGAGCAGGCTCGTGCCGCGCAGCCAGGTGTCGAACTCCTGGCGCGAGGTCTGCATCTGAATAGTTCCGAGCGCCGCTTGCCAAATTTGGTTCAGGTTCAAAGACACCTCCCGACATAGGCCATAGCAAGCTCTGGGCGTGCGGCAGACCGCCCGCCAACAACATGATCATACACGAGCGGGATCAGGTTCTCAGGTAACCGTGTGCGGGGAAGATAAGCTGTGTGTGTCTGACGTGGAGCCGATCATACTGCATCGTCTCTATATTTTCAAGCTACATAACGCGCTATTTCTATAAGGCCTGCTTATAGTTACGCGCTGTCATACAACAGTAATTCTTTCGCGTTTTTCGCATTATGTAGCGGTGAACGGTTCCAACGGTGGCGTCGCTTTTGTGGATAACCTCAGTGGTTGTCATTACTTTCCTCACTGCCCTGGCGCATCAGAGCGAGCTAGGCAGGCAGTCTGTGGCGAGTGAACTATTCGCAGTGTGGCTGTGGATAACGTAGTGCGCAGTGTGGAGAACCTGTGGGGTGCTGATCTGCTCATAACGCAGGCAGATCTGTGGGCGGCAAATCGGCCAGGCTGGTTAGGCCGAACTGCTGAAGGAAGGCTGGCGTAGTGGCGTAGCGGATGGGGCGCCCCACACTGTCGAGGCGCCCGGCCTCGGCCACAAGGTCGCGGGCGAGCAGGGCGCGCACGGTGCCGCTGCTATCCACCCCGCGAATGGCGTCGATCTGAGCGCGGGTAAGTGGCTGGCGGTAGGCGATGATCGCCAGCACCTCAAGGGCGGCGCTGGAGAGTCGCCCCGACGCCTGCACGCCGAGAAAGCGGCCAACGACGTGCGCGGCCTCGGGGGCGCTTACCAGCTGCACCGTCTCGCCATGGCGCTGCACGCGCAGGCCCCGCTTGCGGTAGAGCGCCGTCAGCGCTGCTAGCGCCAGCTCCACAGCGTCGGCGGGAACCTCAAGCGCCCGCGCCAGCTGGGCCACCGTCACCGGCTCGCCGGCCACAAAGAGCAGGCTTTCCAGAAGCTGGGCCAGGGCGAGGGGCGGGGCGGCGGGTGGCTCATTCATTGGGCACTCCGTTCTATGGGCGCGCAAGTATACCAGATCTCTACAGGCGTCAGGCGTCAGGCGGCAGGCGGCAGTCACCAGTTCCTGTCGTCAGTTGTCAGTTCTCAACTCCTGAACAGGTATGGTATCATTGGCTCACGCAGCCGTGGAACGAAAGGACCGTATCGTCATGCCAGAGCGTCGCCGGGGCGTCACGCGGCGCCAGATCATCGCCGGCTTCTTCGCCCTGCTCGGTGCGCTCCTGCTGATCGCAAATCTCGGCGGGGTTAGCGCCGCAGAGCCCGAGATCACCAAGCTCGCATTTGGCGTCCCCGGCCCCGTGGTGCCCGTGCCCACTGCGCTCTCACTCGTCTTTATCGGCGCGATCTATCTGGCCGCTGGCGTTGTTGGCCTGCTGCCCCAGCCCGGCCTTGCCCGCGCCTCCACCCCGCTGCTCTGGCTCAGCGGTGCGCTGCTCTTTCCTGCCGTGCTCATCTGGGCGGCCGCCGGCAAGCAGACCAACGTGGTGACGATGGTGAGCGAGACGCTGCGCCTCGGCACGCCGATCGCCCTCGGCGCCATGGCCGGGATCTGGGCCGAGCGCTGTGGCATCGTCAACATCGCCATCGAGGGCATGATGCTCACCGGCGCTGCCTTCGGCTTCGCTGCCTTCGCGGCCACCGACAATATCTGGATCGGTGTGCTCGCGGCGGTAGTCCTTGGCGGCGTGATTGCCCTGCTCCACGGGCTGCTCTCCATCCGTTTTAAGACCGACCAGGTGATCAGCGGCACCGTGATCAACCTCCTTGCGATCGGCGTCACCGGCTACCTGCGGCGCCAGTTCATTGTCGACTCTGGCGGTGGCCGCGTCACGCTGCCTCAGTTTGCAATCCCCTTCCTCAGCGACATCCCCATCCTCGGCCCGCTCTTCTTCACCGGCAAGCCGATCTTCTTCTCCATGCTCATCATCGTTCTGCTCACCCACGTGGCGCTCTTCTACACGCGCTGGGGCCTGCGCACCCGTGCCGTGGGTGAGAACCCCAAGGCCGCCGATACGGTGGGCATCAACGTCTTTCGGGTGCGCTACATCGACATTATGCTGAGCGGCATGATCGCTGGCCTGGGTGGGGCCTGGTTCTCGCTGGAGACGGTGGGCAACTTTGACGATGGCATGACCGCCGGCAAGGGCTTTATCGCCCTGGCCGCGATGATATTTGGCAAGTGGATGCCGTTCGGCGCGTTTGGGGGCGCCATGCTCTTCGGCTACGCCGAGGCGCTGCAGACCCGCCTCCAGATCCTAAAGGTGGAGATCGTCGGCACGCAGGTGCCCGTACAGTTTTTGCAGATCCTGCCCTACGTCGCCACCATGGTGGTGCTCGCGGGCCTGATCGGGCGCGCGGTCGGCCCCGCCGCCGCCGGCAAGCCCTACGAGAAGTGACACTCAGTACTTTAGTGCTGAGTGCTGAGGGGGCTCGTTGCGGACACGAAAATGCCGGGCGCCGGTAGCTGCTACACTACCTGCATGCCCGGCACTCAGCACTCAGCACGCTCACCCTGCCCGGCACTCAGCACTCAGTACTATCTAGAGCCCCTCAGCGTCCATCCACTCTTGCACGTTGGCGGCGCTGGGGGCCGGGTTGCCGCCGGGGATGTAGCGAAAGCGGTCGCCGTAGCCGTCCATCACCATGTTGCGTAGGGCGTCGGCCTCGG